>CAYPRR010000048.1:5631-6249 GCA_964413245.1 uncultured Gammaproteobacteria bacterium | reverse complement strand
GGTTTTATTACCGCTGGTGGAGAAAAGATGTCTAAATCGTTAGGAAATGTTATTCGTCCAGTTGATTTAGTCACCGAATTTGGTGCTGAAGCCGTACGTTATTATTTACTGCGCGAGATTCCAAACGACGATGACGGCGATTACTCAGAAACACGCATGGAAGAACGTTTTGCCGAACTCGCCAATCAACTCGGTAACTTAGTTAGTCGAGTCGCCGCCATGGCCGATAAATACTTCGCCGGTGTTTTACCATCTGTAGAAATGGATTTTTCCGCTGATCAGAAAATTCTCGATGATTCTGTTGATGCTTACGACCCAAAGAAATATCTTGACGCTATTTTCGCCGTAGTCGCTCGCGCCAATGATCTAACCGATAAACAAGCACCGTTTAAATTAGTCAAAGTTGATTCAGATCGCGCTAGACAGGTCTTATCAGAACTCGCAACGATGATTCGCTGGGTTGGCCACGCTCTAGCTCCCGCCTTACCACAGACTTCAACCGAAATTCTTCGACGTTACAATGGTGATGCTATACTGGTTGGTGATCCATTATTCCCAAGACGTGATCAATAATTTCACAGGGCGTGATAAATCACGCCCTTACGGCAAAAAAAATAT
>CAYPRR010000048.1:4650-5621 GCA_964413245.1 uncultured Gammaproteobacteria bacterium | reverse complement strand
TCGCGATATTAATTCCTACAAGCTACCAGCTACAAGCTAATATTATGGAATTCGGCCTTATCGACATCGTTCTCATCGCCTTCGTGGCACTCTTCGTAATTTCCGGCCTCTACTACGGTTTCATTCATACCTTTGGCAACTTGCTTGGTATGACCGTTGGAATTCTAGCGGGCGGTTACGCCATTGTTTGGTTAGATGGCTGGTTACAAATACTCTCACAACCAATCGGAGCAATTATCGTTTTCTTGCTGATCATCTTATTTATCAGTCGAATCATTGGCTGGCTAGTTGATTTAATCGATGAAATGTATAAAATCTTAACGATAATTCCATTTTTAACATCGATCAACAAATTGCTCGGAGCAGTTTTCGGCTTTATCGAAGGGATGTTAACCGTTGCTTCACTTATTTATTTCACCACCAGTTATTTACCAGGCTCAGCAATCACCGCATCAATATTAACTGCGCCAACAACCCAATGGCTCGGCTTTACAATCAACATCGTAAAAATGCTGTTCCCAAAGATTGTAAGCATTGTTTAATTAATTTTGAGAACTAGTGACAAATGCTCCAGCTACTAGGCACAGGGAAAGTTATGAGGAGCCGTACTTACTGGTACGGTGACGAGTAACTGGGCCCCTGTAACAAAGTAGATGGACATTTGGCACGGTTCTAACTATATGAAGTGGAAATTAATCGACACACATTGCCATGTTCATTTTCAAGCCTATCAAACAGACATGGAGGCCGTTATTGAGCGATCATTAGCCGCGGGCGTTGGGATGATTACCGTTGGTACTCAATCCACCACCAGCAAAAATGGCCTAGCCTTGGCTGAAAAATATGATGGAATGTGGGCGACCATTGGACTTCACCCCAACCACCTGCATGCGCAGGAATTTTTTGATGATGCAGAATTACCACCCTCAAAAAGGGTCACCGGAAAAATCAAAACACGTGCCGAACATTTT
>CAYPRR010000048.1:0-4640 GCA_964413245.1 uncultured Gammaproteobacteria bacterium | reverse complement strand
TGATCCTGAATATTACCGACCGCTAGCCATGCACCCAAAAGTAGTGGCGATCGGCGAATTTGGTTTAGATTATTTTCGTTTGCCACCGGGCGTTGATTTAGAAACAGTCACGACTGATCAGAAAATTGCCGTTCGCGAACAATTAAAATTTGCGAGCGCAGTTGATAAGCCAGTCGTTATTCATTGTCGTGACGCTCACGATGATCAATCAAACTTATTGCAAAACGAAATCGATAATGGAGGATTGAAGCGTCGAGGTGTCATTCACTGTTTTACTGGTTCAGTAGCCGAAGCTGCTCGTTACCGTGAATTAGGCTTTTTAATCTCAATCACTGGAATTATAACTTTTTCAAAAGAGTTACAGGCTGTCGTTAAAGAAATTCCACTGGAACAACTAATGATCGAAACCGACTCACCTTATTTAACGCCGGCGCCATTTCGAGGCAAACGCAATGAACCGAGTTACGTCGAATTAGTAGCCAAGAAGATCGCGGAACTGAAAAATGTCAGTTTCGATGAAGTTTGCACCGCTACAACCGCTAATGCGGTGAAATTATTCAAACTTGAATAATTTTCTGCACTATTGACCCAATCTCAAGGTTTACGTATACTTTAG
This sequence comes from uncultured Gammaproteobacteria bacterium, assembly GCA_964413245.1. Classification (GTDB taxonomy): domain Bacteria; phylum Patescibacteriota; class Patescibacteriia; order UBA9934; family UBA9934; genus CAYPRR01. The sequence goes on along the minus strand of CAYPRR010000048.1, from coordinate 4,024 downwards.
CCGCTTAAAATCAAATTTGTGAGTGATCAATTCTATTATCTGTTAGCCATCCGTATGGCCAGCGATCTCACAGTGACCATTGCCTTACCGGCTGTACTTGCAGCCTTGCTTGGCTCAAAGCTCGATGTACTCTGGGGTACAAAACCCTGGATGCTGATTCTATGCTTGATACTGGCGGCGTTACTAACGGTTCTGATCGTTAAACGTAAAGCTCGATACTACGCGAAACTCTACGAACAAGGAAAACCCTGAATATGAATATCCCACTAGCAGCTGAACCAATTTTCCATCTCGGGAACTTCGTGATCACTAACGCGATGCTCAATGCCTACATTGCCGTCGCTTTCTTCGTCCTGATCGCTCTTGTTGCTTCACGTCGAAAATCGATTGTTCCAAAAGGTATTCACAATATTATTGAAGCGATCATCGAATTCATGCTTAGTGAAATCGATAAAGTCACTCAAGATAAACGTAAAACCCGACTTTTTTTACCACTAGTCGCCACCATCTTCCTATTTGTCTTATTTTCTAACTGGCTGGGACAAATTCCGGGAACTGGATCAATCGGTATTTGGGAAATGATCCACGGAGAGATGGAGTTGGTTCCGTTACTTCGACCAGCTACATCGGACTTGAACCTCACCTTAGCCATTGCCCTAATTGCCGTTGTCTCAACTCATCTAGCTGGATTGATCGGAGTCGGTGTCATTAATCATCTCAGCAAGTTTATCAACATTCGTGGTATCTTTAAGGCCTTCAAACACGGACCAATGGCTGTTATTATCGCCATAATCGAATTCTTTGTTGGATTAATCGAAATTGTTGGTGAGTTAGCAAAAACACTTTCCTTGTCACTACGTTTATTCGGTAACATCTTCGCTGGTGAAGTCCTGATGACCGTCATGCTTTCCCTGGCTTCCTACGTTGTACCAATTCCATTTATCTTTCTTGAATTATTGGTCGGTGTCATTCAAGCCACAGTCTTTGCCATGCTGACTTTGGCCTTCTTGGTAGTTGCCACGATGCAACACGGACACGAAGATGAAGAAGGTCATGACAATCACGAAGCTGTCAAGGGGGGTGTGATTGACACGCAAGCCACAGCCTGACAAACTACTGACGATTTAAAATAATAAATTCTTAATTACTAAAATTATGGACGCCGAAACAATGACCCTCCTCGCAAAAGCACTCGCTATCGGTATCGGTTCAGTTGGCCCAGCTCTTGGTATCGGCTTTATTGGTATGAAGGCGATGGAAGCTATTGGTCGCAATCCAGAAGCCGCCGGCAAACTCTTCGTTCCAATGTTGCTCGGTATGGCTTTCGCCGAAGCTATCGCCATTTACGCTCTTATTATCGCCTTTACTCTCTAGTGATCTTTGATTGATGGCTAGGTCGTTTCGTTAATGCTCTTCGAAAGTCGGCCCGGATACGACTTTCTCAGAACATCAACTACACGACTATCTAGCCATCAACACAAAAACCATTAGTACTTTTATGCCTGAAGAAACCGAAGCTTTAACTGAATCAGAAAATCCAATCGCCGCTGTGGCGGGACAGTTTGGTCTCAACGGACAAATTTTCTTAGCTCAGCTTATCAACTTCTTGATCGTTCTGATCGTCTTGTGGCGCTTTGTCTACAAGCCAGTGATTAGATTCTTGGATGAACGCGCAGAAAAAATCGAAAAGGGCGTTAAACAAGCTGAAGAAATTGAAACTCGAATCAAAGCGATCGAAGTAGAACGTGAAACCGTCGTCAACACAGCCAGAAAAGAATCTGCAGTAATTTTAGAAAAGGCGCATCATGATGCCGAACTTCGTGGTGAAGAAATTATCTCTGGTGCCAAACGCGAAGTTGAACGGGTGATCGCTAAAGGTAAACAGTCCCTTGCTAGCGAACAAGAAGCAATGATTCGTGAACTTCGTAAGGAAATTATTGATTTAGCCATGAAAGCTGCCACTCGAATCGTACAAAAAGAAATCGACGAGAAGAAATCGAAATCTATCGCCGAAGAAGTAGTTCGTAAACTTTCATAAATTATGAAAGGCAACGAAAAAAAATTAGCTCGACTACTAGTTGATCAGCTTGATGGAGTCACCGACGCCCAAGCCAAGTCTATTCTCAAAGAATTCGTTAACTTGGTTGAAAAAAATCGGTTGATAAAATCCTGGCGAGTTCTACAAACAGCAATTCATACAGCCTGGAAAGATAAATATGGCGCTTCACAAGTTACTGTCGTCACGGCCCATGAACTACCAGAAACATCCAGAAAATTATTGCAGAAAATTGCACCTGGAGCTGATTTCATTGAACGTATCGACCCGAGAATAATTGCCGGTGCCATTGTCCGCATTGACGATAAGAAAATTGATGGCTCGATCGCTGGCAGCCTACGTCGTCTTAAGCAATCGCTTGAATCATAATTTCTATGGCTACAAAATCTGACATCATCGAAGAGCTACGAAAACAAATCGAAGCTTTCAAAACTGATACTAACGTCGAAAGCGTCGGCACCGTACTTTCAGTTGGTGACGGTGTTGCTCGTTTGTCTGGCCTATCTCAGTGCCAATCCATGGAAATGTTGGAATTTTCTGACGGTACCATTGGACTAGCCTTGAACATCGAGGAAGAATCCATTGGTGTGGTTGTTTTGGGTGAAACTCGAAATATCAAAGAAGGGGATTCGGTGAAGTCTACTGGTCGCGTACTTTCAATTGGCGTTGAGGATAATATTATCGGACGCGTTGTTGATGCCTTGGGTCAACCACTAGACGGTAAAGGCGCTATCAAAGCTACCAAATATCAGCCAATTGAAAAAGTTGCTCCTGGTGTCATTACTCGTAAATCTGTTTCCGTACCAATGCACACCGGTATTAAGGCGATTGACTCTTTGATCCCAATCGGTCGTGGTCAGCGTGAATTGATTATTGGTGATCGTCAGACTGGTAAAACGGCCATTGCCGTCGATACCATCATCAACCAAAAGGGACAAAACATGAAATGTGTTTATGTCGCTATTGGTCAAAAAGAATCCAAGATTGCCGGTATCGCTGCTCGTTTAGAAAAAGCCGGTGCCATGGAATACACAACAATCGTAGTCGCTGGTGCCTCCGACCCAGCTGCGCTCTCGTACTTAGCTCCATACGCTGGTTGTGCCATCGCAGAATATTTCATGGATAAGGGCGAAGATGTTTTGATTATTTACGATGATCTTTCCAAGCACGCTTGGGCTTACCGTGAAATTTCGTTGTTGCTCCGCCGCCCACCAGGTCGCGAAGCTTACCCTGGAGATATTTTCTATTTGCACTCTCGATTGCTCGAACGTTCCGCTCGTCTAAATGAAGATTTTGGTGGTGGTTCGATTACTGCACTGCCCGTTATCGAAACTCAAGGTGGTGATGTCTCAGCATATATTCCGACCAACGTCATTTCCATCACTGATGGTCAGATTTACTTAGAAACTGATTTGTTCTACCGCGGTCAGCGTCCAGCGTTGAACGTCGGTCTCTCAGTTTCACGCGTCGGTTCATCGGCTCAGACTAAAGCTATGAAAGCCGTTTCCAAAACGCTCAAAGTTGACTTGGCTCAATTCCGTGAGCTTGAAGCGTTTGCGCAGTTTGCTACTGATCTAGATGAAGCTACTAAGAAACAAATCGAGCGCGGACGTCGGGCTATGGAAGTCATGAAACAAAAACAGTACGGACCAATTCCATTTGAAGAGCAGGTTTGTGTCATCTTGGCGCTCAATAATGGTCAGCTTGATGATGTCGAAGTTGCCAAAATTCAAGAATTTGAAGCTGGTCTCCTTTCATTCCTACGATCATCTGGTGCTGATGTTCTGTCTGCAATCCGTGAGACCAAAGAACTCTCAGATGACTCCAAAGCCAAACTAAAAGAGCTGATTTCCAACTTCAAAACAACTATTTAATCCCATGCCCGCCGTTACCCAAAAAATCGTTAAGCGTCGCATCAAGTCAATCGCCAACACGATGAAAATCACTAAGGCGATGGAGTTAGTGTCG
>CAYPRR010000047.1:3922-6448 GCA_964413245.1 uncultured Gammaproteobacteria bacterium | reverse complement strand
ATTCATTTCTATTTTTATAGTACCATCACCAAAACAGTTTTCACAACGACCACCGGGTACATTAAAACTAAACCGTCCGATTTTATAACCTCGGAATCGCGCTTCTTCGGTCGCCGCAAACAATTCACGAACCGGACTCCAAATTCCAGTGTAGGTCGCTGGATTAGAACGTGAAGTTCGACCGATGGCTGATTGATCGATCAAAATTACTTTGTCGAGATATTCAAGTCCAAGCACAGCGGTATGCTTACCTGGATTCTTTTTACCGCCGTATAATTTCTTAGCCAGTGACTTGTAAAGAATTTCGTGCACCAAGGTTGATTTTCCCGAACCCGATACTCCGGTCACCGCCACAAAACGACGCAAAGGAATATCAACATCAATATTCTTCAAATTGTTTTCTTCGGCTCCCCGGATTTTAATCACGTCATGACCTGGTCGGCGACGCTCAGTTGGCACATCGATCTTCTTATCTCCACGCAAATAAGCCGCCGTCAAAGATTTCTTATTCTTAAAGATTTCTGGCACGGTTCCGGCCGCCACCACCTCCCCACCATGTACACCAGCGCCCGGACCGATTTCCACCATGTAATCACTACGACGAATCGTGTCTTCGTCATGCTCAACGATTAAAACTGTGTTACCAATGTCTCGTAGGTTTTCCAAAGTCTGGATCAACTGTTCATTATCTCGCTGATGCAAACCGATTGTTGGTTCGTCTAACACATACAAAGCACCAACCAAACGCGAACCAATCTGCGAGGCCAGACGAATACGCTGTGCTTCACCGCCAGATAAGGTTCCAGCCGTACGATCGAGCGTTAAATAATGTAAGCCGACATCAAGCATGAAAGTTAAACGATTGATAATTTCTTTCAGAATCGGCGCCGCAATATCAACTTGAATCTCAAGAAACTTTAGATTCAAAAAGAAATCTGCCGTTTCGTTGACGGTTAAACGAGCGATTTGAACAATATTTTTTTCACCGATAAAAACATTGAGTGCTTCTTTGCGTAATCGCGTGCCGCCACATTTTAAACATGGTTCTGTTGAAAACAATTCGGTGGTGCCCAAACCAGTGCAAGCCTCACAAGCGCCATATGGACTGTTAAACGAAAACAAACGTGGTTCAATTTCTGGAAAAGAAAAACCACAAATCGTGCAACTAAATTTAGTTGAGAATTCCCGCTCGCAACCATCGGCAAAAATTACCTTCGCCACATCCTGACCCTCAACCGATGCAGTTTCCAACGCTTCTGAAAGTCGCTGACGAGATTCTTTGATTGGATCAACCAACAAATTGGCCGGAATCGTATCGACCACTAACTCAATCGTATGCGCTTTGTAGCGTGATAAAACAATTTTTTCTGACAAGCGATGCATCTTGCCATCCACTCTTACTTTAGCAAAACCACGGTTATACAAATCGTAAAGCAGTTGATAGTACTCCCCTTTACGACCACGAATAACTGGCGCCAAAATTTCTAATTCAGCACCAGATTTCTTGATTAATCGTTTAGCATTTTCAGCTAGCACTAGATCGGCCATTTCATCAATCGTAACTTTTTTAATCGGCAAATGACACGTTGGACAAAATGGCACACCAACTCGGGCGAATAAAACGCGTAAGTAATCATAAATTTCCGTTACCGTCGCTACAGTTGATCGCGGATTACGAGAATGAGCTTTTTGATCGATGGAGATAGCTGGTGACAAACCCTCAATTTCATCAACATCTGGCTTGCTCATTTCACCTAAAAATTGTCGGGCGTAGGCCGAAAGTGATTCAATGTAACGACGTTGACCCTCCGCAAAAATCGTATCAAAAGCCAAACTCGACTTACCCGAACCAGAAAGGCCGGTGATACACACCATTTTATTGCGTGGCAATTCCAAAGAAATGTTCTTGAGATTGTGCTCACGTGCACCTCGGATAATGATTTTGTCTTGCATATTGGGGTGTTGGAGATGTTGAAAATGTTGTATCGGATTACCTTGTTGAAATTGTTTATTGGTTAATCAACGACTTCAACATTTTTAACAATTTCAACCCTTGATTACTTTTTATTATTTTGCTAAAGTCCTGCCACCAGGACGAAGTCTGGCAATCCCTGTCCGGACAGGCTGCCTGGAAATGGAGTCTGTCTTGGAATATATCTGTGGTGGTGGCGGTCTGTTGTCGGTCGTTTCAGAGCCTGTGAGCTGTCCAGGCCTGGCGAACGATTGGGGCTGGGAGAAAGCGCCTGCATTGCCTTGGCAGAAGAACATTCCGCCCTCGCAACTCGTGTTGCACCTCAATGCCCTCCGCGTTGGTCAACTCTCCGGCGAATCTACGTTCGCCGGGGGGCTGACCCTTCACCGGCAGCGTGTTCCAAGAAAACCAAGTAAACTTGCTACATCGCCTTTGCGAACCTCGAAAGGTAATCAATCCTACCAAATTTGGGGTTTAACACCTCACTCGCTCCAGCCTCACGGTTTGGAGCGTCTCTTTTTATTCGCTTCCAGCGGGTAATCTCTCGTAGCTTT
>CAYPRR010000047.1:0-3912 GCA_964413245.1 uncultured Gammaproteobacteria bacterium | reverse complement strand
AGAGCGAAGAGTGGGTTTCTTCAATATCTTTAGCTCAGCCTGCAACGCTACGATTTCATCACGCAACACGGCCGCCGTTTCAAACATTAAGTTAGCTGCCGCTAGATCCATCTCCTTGGCTTTATCTTTAATTACTTCGGCGATTTCTCGAGGATCGGCCGAAAGTTCAATCTTCAGTACGTCACTAATGTCACTGGCTTTCTGATCATCGCCCAACATCGCACGAATGTCATTTATTTCTTTAATGATCGACGTCGGCGTGATGTGATGTTGAGTGTTATAGGCGACTTGAATTTCTCGACGACGATCGGTTTCTTTAAGCGCTCGCTTAATCGATCCAGTTAATTTATCAGCGTAAAGAATGACCTGACCATTTATGTGACGAGCAGCACGACCGATGGTTTGAATAAGCGAAGTTTCAGATCGCAAGAAACCCTCTTTGTCAGCGTCTAAAATAGCTACCAAAGAAACTTCTGGCAAATCCAAGCCTTCACGCAACAAGTTCACACCAACTACGACATCATAAATTCCCTTACGCAGATCCGTTAAAATTTCAATGCGTTTCAAAGTATCGATATCAGAGTGAATGTACTGTACCTTCACGCCCAGCTCTTCCAAGTAGCCGGTTAAATCTTCAGCCATCTTTTTGGTGAGCGTTGTGACTAACGTGCGCTCGTGTTTAGCGATTCGATCCTTGATGCGAATAATGAGATCCTCGACTTGGCCAAGCGACTCCCCCTCCTTCTCCCTCATAGCTGGAGGAGTGTTCGCAGAATTAATTAATTTTCGGTCCTCCCCTCCAGCTTGCCCATCCGAAGCTATTGAGCGAAGGAGGGTTATGGAGGGGTTGGGGGAGGAGACCGACGCGGTCACTGGCATGATAATCGTCTCCGGGTCGATCAACCCAGTTGGACGGACGATTTGTTCAACGATCTGATCAGATTTGTGCTTTTCATAATCAGCCGGAGTGGCAGACACAAAAATCGTTTGGCCGATTCGATCTTCAAACTCAGTAAACGTTAACGGTCGATTATCGCGGGCTGATGGTAAGCGGAAGCCATGTTCTACAAGCGTTGATTTTCTGGCTTGATCACCGGAGTACATCCCACCAATTTGTGGCACCGAAACGTGTGATTCATCAATCACCGTTAAAAAATCCTTTGGGAAATATTCAATCAACGAAAATGGCGGTTCGCCGATTTTTCGACCATCAAAATGTCGTGAATAGTTTTCGATACCATTGCAGTGGCCGATGTTACGAATCATCTCCAAATCATAACGTGTCCGTCGAGATAACCGTTCGTACTCCAAAACCTTACCTTCTTTTTCCATCTGCGCTAAACGCTCAGCCAGTTCGTCTTCAATGGCCTTAATCGCCGTCTTTGTTTCAACTGCTCCGGTTACATAATGCTTGGCTGGAAACAACCACAAATCTTGAACACGATCATTAATTTTTCGTGTGATCGGATCGAGCACAAAAATCTCCGCTAACCTTTGTCCTTCAATCACCAATCGATAAACTGAGTCTTTATCACTCTTGGGCATAATCTCGATTACGTCACCGTGAGCTCGAAACTTACCGCGATCTAAATCGGCGTTAGTGCGTTCGTAATACATGTCGATCAATCGATGCAAAGCGTCCTGACGGTCAATCACATCACCAACTTTAGCGTGCCAAACAGTTTTCTGATATTCCTTTGGTGAACCAAGCGAATAAATACAAGAAACCGAAGCCACGATAATCACATCTCGACGGGAGAGGATGGCCTGCGTCGCGCTATGGCGCAATCGATCAATCTCTTCGTTAATCATCGCTTCCTTTTCGATGTAAGTATCGGTGCGTGGCATGTAAGCTTCTGGCTGATAATAATCGTAATAAGAAACGAAATATTCCACAGCATTTTCCGGGAAAAACTGACGGAACTCACTACACAACTGCGCTGCTAAAGTTTTATTATGCGCAATAATTAAAGTCGGTTTTTGAACTTTGGCAATAACATTGGCAATCGTAAACGTCTTACCCGAACCAGTAACACCAAGCAGAGTCTGATTTTTTAGACCTTGATTAATGCCCGCCGAAAGTTGATCGATCGCCTTAGGCTGATCGCCGGCCGGTGGCCAATTTGAATGTAGCTTAAAGTCCATGGAAATTTGTTGAAATTGTTGGATCAGACTACTTTGTTGAAACTGTTGATTAATTAATTATCTACAATTTCAACAAGGTAAAACCGATCCAACATTTTCAACAACTTCAACAACATCGGATCCACACCCATAAGGGGTGCGTGGGATCCGAGTAAGTCACAACATAGCAAAAATTACCGAAAAAGAAAAGGCCGACCCGAGTCCGTAGACTGGGGCCGGCACGCCGCTAGAAGTGGGCGCTGGCATCGTCAATCATCTTTTTCAGCCTATGAATGAGACGCCGGTCACCACAGTACAAGACGCTACGAGCCTCGTTGACGTCTTTGATGATCTTGTTAACCACGGGGTTCTCGAAACCGACGTCAAGTCGACAGTCACTCCCGAATTCAGTTGGCGTGGTTCGCTCCAATTCTTCTACAAACGTGTGGAGCTTCCCATACAGTGACTGCCGATGGTCGTCTCTTAATTCTCCTTCTCCGTAGTACATCTCTACCTGAGCAATCGCTACTCTTAGGCGGAAGAGGAACGTTCTATAGCGCGTGATCAACAACATTGAACGTGCGATTACATCCAAACGCTGGCAAGCAAACGAGATGCTGTCATCACGCAAAGCTTGTGCGGCCCAACGATAATCATGAGCCACCCTGCCCATCGCATGACAGAACGGACGGAGTACCACCGCCTCGCATTCGTTGGCGTAGGTAACCCAACGATCTGCAACCAAGTGGCGACGTTCCTCAGTTCGTTTGGCACCGATCGTAGGCGCCGACTGAAGCGCCTGCAAAGCTACTCGACGGTGCAGACGCATCTGGTTCATGTGCGACTCGATCATGAATCCCATGGCCAGGGCGCGTTCATTGAACGCCAGCGCAATGGCCAAATCACCGTGACGACGATTGGCCAGGCGGTTGATGGCCGGCCAAACGTACAGTGGCAAGCGACCATCATTGAGCTGGCCGCTCTTGTCGATGCGGTGCTGGCCTTCACGGACGAACCGCGCCGCACCGCGCAAACGCTCGTCGAGCGGTTGCTTGAGAAGTGGCGAAGCGCTGACCTCGCGCAACCCGCTGACGAACGGATTCTCCACGTTGGCGTAGCCAGCCTGCAACAGCCAGGTCAACGGCAACAAATCTTCTAATTCACCCTCCATTCGCTCAAGCGACACTGCGTCACGACGCTTACGAGCAGCAACCAGTTCAAGTGTGCCAAGATACTGGAACGGATCGTCGAAGACGTCATACCGTTTAATTTCCTCTCGAAGCGGGACACCATTGTCCTTCGCCCAAGCCAGCGTCCGTGCCTGGTTGTAGGCGATGACGCCACCGCCACGCACCTCACCGTCACCGGCCACCGGCACGTGAAGGCGGTGGTCCAGCACGGTGATGACTTCCAGTCCGGCGTAGTTGGTGTCCTTCATCACGCCAGGAATCCGGACGCGAGGAAGCTCGCTATGATCTTTCGGAAACTCGGAGGCAGACCTGGGCATGAAATTCTCGTTGTCTGAGGTGAACGAACAGCTAATCTGTTGGCAACAGAAAAGTCCGCCGGAGATTACCTCCAACGGACGTTTTTGTCAATCGTAATCAACCAAGAAAATATTTTACTTTCGTTTAAATCCTCACCACAGAACGAGAACCAAAACCCGAGACCGAGCTCGACGGAACACCCCTGCCAAAGTACGCCCGGGCGACAGAAGCGAACCAGTACACGCCCGGGACGCCGCCAGATTTCTTAAACCAAGCGCCAGTGAGAAACGCTACACTATCT
>CAYPRR010000046.1:0-6528 GCA_964413245.1 uncultured Gammaproteobacteria bacterium | reverse complement strand
AAAATAGTCCCCTCCTCAAGATTATCAAATGGACTTTTTGCCTTCAAGCCGTCGATCACGAATCGTAAATAGCCTTTTTGGGCCACCTCACGACTTTTGCTGAAATGTTGAAGAATGAAACTTGTTGCAAGCCAATCCGGGCCTTTATTTTTTCCTATTGTTGCTCGATAACTACTCCAGCGCCATTCTTTCGGAGAAATCACGACCTTAGCACGCACTGGATTAAGAACGATATATCTAGCAACTTCTAGCAAATAGGCTTCTTTTTCGATAAGAAATGCTTTGAATCGTCCCTGAAAAATATGACCAATACGTTTGTGAATAAAATTAAACTTTTGTGTGTAAACGCCATTTAATTGGCGCATGCCTTTTGACAAGTTTGCATTTGGTGTCTGAACCAGCAAATGATAGTGATTATCCATCAAACAATACGCATGACAAATCCAATTATAACGTTCTATAACCAAGCCTACAGTTTTCAAAAAAATATTTCGATCGTGATCACTTAAAAAAATATCTTGCCTCGCGTTCCCCCTAGAGGTGATGTGGTATAGAGCGTCAGGAAATTCGATTCGTAAGGGTCGAACCATATACTGAGAGATTACAACAATAAATCTTATAATTCAAGACCTGACCCCAGACCTTCCCAGACCTTCTTTTTCAAAAAGAATCCTAGCTAATCGAATTGTTTCGTAATCGTATTTACCCTGCAGATACTCGTGAGTTGGTGTTAAAAAGTCGTTACCAAGAGCGCGGAAGGCATCGTGAATAGCTCGACAATCTTTGTTGGGAACCAAATGAGTCAAATCACTGGCCACGATCTTACCTAGTTCTTTGATTTCTTCAAGATGCGTGATAATCGTGCCGATGGTACGACCGCGTTCTTTGGCGACCTCCATCACCGATTTGCCGTCAACGATTAATTTCAAAGTCTGTTCCCAACGCTTTTCTTTTTTCGCTTTTTCTTTCTTAGATCGTGGCGCTTTATATTTTTTTATCAATGATGGTTTCGGATTTGAAGCATATGACATGTCACCGCCACAAGTAAAAATAAAAATCTCGTGTTGCTTTTGCAAATAATCGACTTCCATTTTAGCGAGCTTCTGCTGTGATTTAAACGACTGATCATGAAACTGCCCATCTTGCTCTAAAACGGTAGCGTCAATTTGCAAAGCTCGATGGTTAAGGCCTCCAAGATATAAACCGGCTAACGAGCGAACTCGAGATAAAGCCACGTAACCCTGACCAAAAGCAAAAGCACCGGAAAGATCGACGTAAGCTGCATCTAACGACATCCCCTGACTTTTATGAATCGTCATCGCCCAAGCTAAGCGCAGTGGCAACTGTGTAATTGAGGCAATTTGTTTACCCTCGGCTTCAATCGCCCAAGTTCCCTGCTCAACCTCAATCTCACGTCCAGATCGTAAATGAATGATCGGCAGTTTAGTGTCTGGTGAAAATCTAACAACTTCACCAGTGGTGCCATTAACAAAACCTGCTTCAAAATTATTACGTGTAAACATGACTTGAGCCCCGATTTTGAGCGTCAACGTTTCTGGCGATAAACATCCACGTTGCAATTGCTCAACAAGCGGCTTGGCACCCTTATGATCCATGTCATACGACCGAGCTTCGCCTGGCAATAATTTTAATCGTGCAGTGTTAATCCGATCAACGTCAGTGTTATGAGAATATAGTTTGGTGACATCTGGCGATTCGATGGGGTCAACTTTACGCGTTTGCAATCGCTTGATGTGATCTTCAGTCAGAGTATTGCAACGAAGCGCTGTTAGAATTTCTAAAAATGCAGAATCTTCTTGACGATGCTGCTCTGAAAGATAACAAATGGTCGGATTAGCGCCAATCCAAGCTGAACTTTGAAATGAAAAAGCCTGTTCGTCTTCACCAAATCGTGAAACTGGAGGTAATTGAAAAAAGTCACCAACAAAAATAATTTGCAATCCCCCAAAAGGCTGTTCGCTATTTCTAATTTTCTTACAAACACGGTCAACCAAATCCAGCGTACCAGCGCTCAACATGGAAATTTCATCGATGATCAACACCTGAGTATTACGCATTCGTCTGGCGACTCGATCCTTGCCAGCAATATCAGTTAGTTCATTTTTTGAAAGAGTTTTAGCGATGCCAATGCCACTCCAGGAATGAATAGTCATACCCCCAATATGCGTGGCAGCAATGCCAGTCGAAGCAGTAATCGCCGGCTCAACACCGCAAGATCGCAAATAGCTGACATAGGTTCTAATCGTATGACTTTTACCGGAGCCTGGTTCACCAGTTAGAAAAACGTTTACTCCAGTCTTAAGTATTTTTAATGCTTCGTCTTGGGTCATAAGTGCCAGCATTGTAGCATAAGAGAACCGCACTAGTTCTCCAAACCATTGCCAAAGCCTTTATTTTCGAGTACTATCCTCGCGGTATGGCACAAGGAAATGTAATAATCCGATTTGAAAAGTTATCGTTTGGCTACGATAAAGAAAAACCAATCTTAAACGAGGTTGATTTTTCAGTTCGTGAAGATGCTAAAATGACCGTCATGGGTCAAAACGGTGCTGGAAAGAGCACGATTTTCAAATTACTAACTGGTGCCCTAAAACCAGATGAAGGCCAAATTCACATCAAACAGGGCGCGACTATCGCTATCGCCACTCAGGTCATGCCACGCGACCGAATGGAAGATACGGTTTCCGAATTTTTCGCTCACGCCTTCCCAGAGAAGCTTTACGATTTAGAAAAAAAAATCAAAGAAGTTTTAGAAGTCGTAAACTTAATAACTCCGTTCGATAAAAAAATTAAAGATTTTTCTGGTGGCCAACAGGCTCGATTACTTTTGGCTTACGCTATCATTCAGGACCCAGATATTCTGTTGCTTGATGAGCCAACCAACAATTTAGATAAAGCTGGAATTGAACACTTGACCGGCTTTTTGATGTGTTACCAGAAGACGGTGTTGGTTATTTCTCACGATGCTGATTTTTTAAATGCTTTCACAGAAGGTGTTTTGCACCTTGATGTTTTCACGGGCAAAGTTGAACGTTACGAAGGTAACTATTTTAACGTGGTCGAAGAGATTGCGGCTCGAGTGGAACGTGATCGCGCCAAGAACGCTCAACTTTTAAAATCGATTCAAGATCGCAAAGACAAGATTAACTTCTTCGCTCACAAGGGTGGAAAAATGCGCAAACTAGCCAGCAAGTTAAAAGATCAAGTTGAAGATGCTGAGGAAAACATGGTTGATGTTCGTCGTGATGATCGCACCATCAAAAACTTTTTGATTCCTGCACAATTGATCGCTGAGCCGGTCGTGGAAATCACATCAGTGAAGGTCATCAAAAATCATGAGGCCGAACGTAAGAATACTTCGATTTCACTCCGCAAAGGACAGCGTTTGTTGATTTCTGGTCCAAATGGCATCGGTAAGAGCACTTTACTCCGTTCTCTTGCCAGCGCCGAAGATGAAGGCGCCAACATCCACAAAGATATTTCGGTTGGCTATTATCGCCAGGATTTTTCAGGCCTTAATTTTGAAGATACTGCTTATGCTTCGCTAGAATCGGTAATGGCGGCACCGGATAACGAGTTATTACGAACCGTCGCCGCACAGTTTTTATTGACCGGTGAAACTTTAAAGAATTTTGTCGGTTCCCTTTCAGAAGGTCAAAAAGGTTTACTTTGTTTTGCTCGCTTTGTTTTACAGCGACCAGGTTTATTGATTTTGGACGAACCAACTAACCACATCAATTTCCGCCATTTGCCTGTGATCGCCACTGCATTAGAAGAATATGAAGGTGCCATGATTGTGGTTTCTCACGCACCAGAATTTGTCAGCCAAATTACTTTTACTGATTGGTTAGATTTGGGGACATTATAATCGTAAACGGAATTCTTCCTAATACTTGTCCTCTTGGTGTTTCGACTAGCACCTGCCATTTTCCAGGTTTGATAGCGGATTTTTGCGAATAACCACGAAAACCATCTTGGCGGCCGCCAGCAATATTAAACGAATACTTTCCTTGGCTAACCCAGTCCCCCGTCGCTTCGTCGTAAAATTGCCAATCGTGAACAATCAAAGTATTCAAATCAGTTGGCGCAAAAATCGCCGTGTAAGCATAAAGCGTTTCGCCGACTGTGATGTGAACATTTTGACCCGGTAGAAATCGATCGATCCAAGACTCAGTTTCACCTTGCAACAGATATTCTCCATCGGTTTTCGTTATCGAATGATAAATTACAGCCTCACGTAATGAGAGCGGAATTGGTGGGATAATATTTCCAAAGTATAAAACATTCATGAAAACGAAAACGGTACTGACAATCAAAATGATTCGATGTTTGATCAGCTGAACAATCACCGAAGATTTAGCTAGCAATAAAACGAAAAGATAAATAATCAATAAACTAACCGCGCCACTAAAAACAAACAGCCAAGAGTTAAGTGAGTTAAAAGCGTAAGGTAGAGCCAGCGAGAAAAATGAAAAAACGATAAAAAATAAAATTCCAATTTGGGCTTCGGCTTTCAAATAAAAATGTCGGAAGACTTCATTAGTTGTCATGAGCAAGGCGATAAAAATCACTATTGGCCAACTTACGGATAGCGCTCCGCTGAACCAATAAAAGACTAAAGAGCCGGAAAGTAGTGCACCAACAAGAAATTGATTAATGACTGGTGCCATGATTTTTAACCGTGGCCAGGTGGTTAGCTTATTATCCATGTTGATCACGACAATCATCAAACCGGCCACTAAAATGTAGACAGCTAAAAGAATAAAAGATGATTCAATGCTGATTGTTTTGAAGGTCACGAAATCCAAAGCCGTACCAGCAATCAACATTGTAGGAATCATGATTCGTTCGTAACGATCGTAGAAGTGTTTCAGCGTAAAGATTGGTTTCATTCTTACATAATAACACTTGATCAACGTGACTAAAACTAGCTATTTAGAGTGGAATATGGTATCTTCCTCGCTTACCAAATAAGTAATAGAAATTATGGCATTCTTCAATAAGAAGACCCCTGGAAGCTGGAAGAGCGGAAGTGATGATAAGGGTGGATTTAAGGGTGGATTTAAACCAAATGATGGCAAATTTAAGGGCGATCGTAAGTTTAGCGCCACCTGTAGCAACTGTCAGATGATTTGCGAAGTACCGTTTAAACCAAATGGTTCCAAGCCAGTTTTCTGCAATAACTGTTTCCGCAAAGAAGAAGGCGGCGCCCCATCGAAGCGCTTTTCTGGAGCCTTCGAAAAGCCAGCCTACCGTAGCACTCCTCACCCAGAAAATACTGAGGTTGCTAAACAATTACGAACACTCAATGAGAAAATGGATCAGATCCTGGCCTTGCTTACCGACGGCGGTGAAGAAGACGGCGAAGAAGACGCTAACAACTAAATTTATAAAATGAACAGGGTGACCTGTTCATTTTTTTGTTGAAAATAAAAGCCGCGTCAAGGTCGAATGACGCGGGAAGAGACGGCAGATAGAACAGCTTCATAAACCTGGTCGTGGGTAAGATCTGTTGTATCGATGACTAGATCGAAGTGTCGATCATCATTCCAGTCTGGAACGTTACAACGCTCAGCAAAACGTGCGATCATCATCGCCTCACGCCTTTGTGTTTCGACTTTTACCGTTTTTAAAGCGGATTGATCGCGTATAGCGATCCGGACGAACCGTGTCAGATCCTGACAAGTGAGTTTCACCCTAAAAATTCCTTGTAGGTCGCGGACAGAGTGCCACGCAAACCAACCCTCAACAACGCAGTAGTTGCGATTTGCAACGAACTCTCGGATTCGTTTTGCGACCTCTTCGTCAACGATCGGCTCCAAAAGCATCTGCTCATTGAGCTCGACCAGCGTAATCTCACGTTCTCTTGCTAGATCTCTGAAGAGAGATCCAACATTGAGCAAAGGAACGCCCATCGACGAAGCGATTAATCTACTAAGCGAAGACTTCCCTGTCCCTGCAAGGCCTCCAATGATAACACGCATGAACACCTCAATATGAGGTTAACATAAGCTGTAAATAACAACAAATTATATCTTTATCCATCTTGGCTTACCCAATAATCGACCATCACGATAAATAAAATGGCGAAATTTTCCAAGAAGTGTAGATGAACCGGCGTTGTAGATTCTGAGGATTTTTTTCGAGTCAGAAATTGCCATCTCAGATGGAATATGACGATGACCGTGTAATACCAAATCACAACGTCCTCGAAGACGCTCGAGTAAAACCGAACCCCAGGCTAGTTCATCGGCGAATGGTAAATATAGCCAGGTAGACAACCGTTCAGATAAATACTCCAATGGAAGTGGCAATGGATGATGATGAAGAGCGGTCACTACAAAATGATTAGATGGAATCAGTTTTAACAATCGATCTACCTCTGAAAGAATCCACTTATCCAATTCATGCAGTGAGGGTTTTACCTTTTTATCCAATTCAAACATTGATATGAACTTTGCAACATTCCACAGCTTTACAATTGTCTTTCCTGCTCCGGCAAACCTG
>CAYPRR010000045.1:0-6589 GCA_964413245.1 uncultured Gammaproteobacteria bacterium | reverse complement strand
TAAGCCTCGGCTTGAGCAGACATCAACTTACGAAATAGCTCAACCTGCTCGAGCGAAGCCAAAGTCAAACCACAAGCTCCCGGGTGGCCACCTGCCTTGATGAAAATATCACCGCACGCTTTCATCGCCTCAACCAGATGAAATCCACCGGCTGATCGACCTGAACCAACATAGTGTTCACCCACTTTCGTGAGAGCAAAAGCCGGTACACTAAAATTATTGGTAATCTTTCCAGCCACCAATCCAACAATGCCCGGCATCCAAGACTCGCTCCAAACCACATGAATTTTAGGTGGGGTCAGGTCTTCACAATTCACATTAGCGATCATCGCCTTAGCTTCTGTGTAGGCGGCATCAGAGACCCGTTGTCGATCCCGATTTAACTGTTCAAGCTCTAAAGCGAACACTTCAGCGGTTTCTTTTGTTTTAGCCGTGATGGCATTAAAAGCAATGCTCGCCGACTTCATTCGACCAGCCGCATTTATACGTGGTCCAATTTGGAAACCGATCGATTCGGTTTCCAGTTCACCAAGCGGTGTCCGACAGTATTCGATGATTTTTTGCAGTCCGGGTCGACGAGTTTTATTAAGCACTTTTAGCCCGAACAATTCTAGTGTTCGGTTCTCACCGAGCAGTGGCATCACGTCGGTCACTGTGGCAATACCCACCAAATCCAAAAACCACTTCTCATAGCCATCAGGAAAATCAGCCCCACGTTTGCGAGCTTCGGTAATCAGCGCCGATGCCAATTTGAAAGCCACGCCCGTGCCACACAAATGCTTGTTGGCGTAGGTTTCACCCGGTGCTAACGGATGGATGATGATCGCTCCCTCGGGTAATTTATCGCCTAGTTGATGGTGATCACAAATGATCACATCAACACCCAGTTCCTTAGCTCGACCCAAAGAAACATCATTAGCAATACCGCAATCAACAGTGATCAACAGGTTCATTCCCTCGCTCGCTAACCGTTCAACGGTATGAGTCGCGACGCCGTAACCATCCTTCTCGCGGTCGGGTAAATACACGCTGACGTCTCTTCCCCCTGCCCCTCCATAGCCCTCCTTCGCTCCAGAAGAGCTTCGGAAGGGCAAGCTGGAGGGGTGTTTCAAAATATCCTCGAGTGCGCCGTACAACAATGCTGATCCACAAGTACCATCAGCATCATAGTCACCATGAATTACGATCTTCTCCCCTTTTTCTAAAGCCGTAAAAACCCGAGCGACCGCCCTGCTCATCTGCGTAAACTCAAATGGATCAATGGCCATTGACCAAGTTGGATTCAAAAAAGCCTCAATTTGAAGCTCGGTTGTGAGCCCGCGATTATGCAGTAATTGTTGCACCAAGTCATCCTTAACTCTTGGCGCAATCTTCCAACTCTTTTCCATTGCTAGATTTTACCATACAAAAAAACCCGAGTTTTCACTCGAGTTCTTTATGGTGTGCTCGGTGAGATTCGAACTCACGACTTCTTCCTTCGGAGGGAAGCACTCTATCCAGCTGAGCTACGAGCACAAATGTGAATTGTGAAGACCTGACCCCACCACTCACCGCTTTAAAATGCTCAAATAAGCTTCGGTTGGAATGTCTACCTTACCCTTACCCATGGCCATCATCTTCTTTTTACCCTTCTTTTGTTTCTCTAAAACCTTTTTCTTTCGGGTGACATCACCACCATATAAACCAGCCGTCACGTCTTTTCGCATGGCGCTGATACGTTCTGAAGCCACGATCTTACCACCAACCGCTGCCTGCAACTTAATTTCAAATTGCTGTCTAGGGATTGATCCCTTTAGTGACTCAACGATCTTTCGGCCAACAGTTTCCGCTTCTTCTCGGTAAACAAAGTTAGCGAAAGCTTCGACTTGATCATCAGCGACCATGATGTCCAATCGAACAATATCAGCTGGACGGTAATCAAAAACTTCGTAGTTCATTGACGCATATCCACTGCTAGCTGATTTGAGACGATCATTAAAATCAACAATGATCGAAGACAACGGAATCTCGTACTTCAAGATAGCTCGACCCTCAGAAAGAAATTCCGTAGTTTTGTAGATTCCGTGACGTTCCTGAACGAAGTTCATCACGTTACCGATGTAATCAACTGGAGTGATTATATCAACGTTAGCCCATGGTTCTTCGATGTGATCAACATGCGATAGGTCTGGCATGGCGATAGCAGAATGGATCGTCTCAACCGTGCCGTCACGCTTAAAAATATGATAGGCAACCGAAGGAACCGTGACGATTAGATCAATATTGAACTCTCGCGAAAGGCGCTCCTTAATAATATCTAAGTGCAACAAACCCAAGAATCCACAACGAAAACCGTGACCAATCGCCGGCGAATGTTCAGGCTCAAAAATGAGGGAGGCGTCGGATAATTTCAAACGATCCATCGCCTCACGCAAATCTGGGTAGCGGTCGCCTTCAGACGGATAAATACCAGCGTAGACCATCGGACGAACGACCTTGTAGCCCGGTAATGGATCAACCGACCCAGCCTGTTCCGTAGTCATCGTATCGCCAACTCGACAAGAAAGTAATTCCTTAAAGCCAGTAATCACGTAACCAATCTGGCCGGTTTCCAGCTCTTCCGTTGGCACCCATTTCTTTGGTTTGAGCTCACCGACTTCCAAAATTTCACTAGTCGAATGTGAAGCCATCATTTTCAGACGATCTCGCTTTCGCAACACCCCATCAAACAAACGAACGTAGGCAACCACGCCTTTATAATCATCGTAAAAAGAATCAAAAACCATGGCCCGAACTGGGTTATTTGATTTGCCGGTTGGTGGCGGGACTAAATCAACTACCCGATCTAACAAGGCCGGCACGTTCTCACCAGTCTTACCAGAAACTGAAAGTACATCTTCTGGCTTACAGCCGATCAACTTGACCAGCTCGGCTTTACGGGTTGGCACATCAGCGTTTGGCAGATCTATTTTGTTGAGCACCGGAATTATCACCAAATCCTGATCCATGGCTAAGTAGAGGTTGGCGATGGTTTGGGCCTGAACACCTTGAGTGGCATCAACAAGTAAAATAGCACCTTCAACGGCGGCTAGCGATCGTGAAACTTCGTAGTTAAAATCGACGTGCCCAGGGGTATCAATCAAGTTCAAAGTATATTCACGACCATCTTTAACATGCTTCATGCGCACTGGCGTAAGTTTGATGGTAATTCCCCGCTCCCGTTCCAAATCCATGG
Organism: uncultured Gammaproteobacteria bacterium; assembly: GCA_964413245.1. Classification (GTDB taxonomy): domain Bacteria; phylum Patescibacteriota; class Patescibacteriia; order UBA9934; family UBA9934; genus CAYPRR01. The sequence goes on along the minus strand of CAYPRR010000045.1, from coordinate 3,375 downwards.
AATCGAGCAGTTGAGCTTCCATATTGCGCTTATCAACCGTACCCGTCACTTCCAAAAAACGGTCAGCCAAGGTGGATTTACCATGGTCGATGTGGGCAATAATGCAGAAATTTCTGATTCGATCTTGCGGGGTCATGGTGAAAAAGATACTGGAAAAGTCTTAAATTGTCGAGTTACCGATCGATCGATAAATAAAAAAGCGCCCCCAGGTCCGATGACCCAGGGGCAGTTGTTTGTTATTGCGGCTTGGCTATTTCACGACCAGCATGACCAGCACGATCACCACGATGACCGAGATGACGATGATCAGCAAGCCGATCAAGATTGCCGTGATAAGTCGCATTGAGACGACTTTTTGAAGCTCTGCCTTTCGTTGACGCTCAACTTCGGCTTCAGACTCCGCCTGACGCTTTGCCTCTTGAGCAATTAGCGCCTCTTGCCTGGCGATTTCGTCAGCCTGACGCTTCGCTTCAACCTGAAGCCGCGCTTGCTCTTCAGCTTCCAGTCTAGCCGTCTCATCCGCCTTATCCTGGCGGGCTTTGGCCTGACGTAAAGCTTCTTCTAATTCCTTAGCTCGCTCAGCTTCGAACTGTGCTTGCTCTTGCGCCTGGCGCTGTGCCAGTGCTTCGGCTACCAGACAATTGCGTCGATCGCGTGTGGCACGATATTCGGCGAAGATACTGGAATGCTCCACTGAGTGGATAACCAAGATGATCGCACCCGAAGTGTAGAGAAATTTTATCTCTGCTTCAACGTCTTGAAACGTCTCATCATCAAGAAGCGTCGCAGCATGGTGATCTTTCTTCAAGCAAACTAGTCTCTTCAGCAGTGACGCAAACCTGATCCGACCGCCTTCATTTGAGAGAAAATCTCTTATGATCCCCTCTTTCGTTGGACGCTTCAGATTGGGATCTGGATCAAATTCTGGCCACTGGACGGCCTCATAAAGATTGTCGAGCCATTTTTCAATAACTGCGAACAGTTGCTGTTCACGATCGGTGAACTTTCCTCGACCCCAATCGCGTCGCCTCAACATCTCCGAAATGTCGAGAAGTAACTTCTTGAGCTCATTGCTTGGAAGCTTGTCCAGCTTTTTCAGTTCATTCACGATAGATCCGACGGCCTCGTAAAGGCGTGCGTACCGGACATTTCTGAAGGTTAGCCAAGGACACAACATCCAGACGTTCATGAACTGCTGGTCGTCGTTGAAATCATCTCGCAAACGCGGATCAGCGAGGAAGATTTCTGGGAGTTCGTAGAGATGTTGCTGTAACGCCTTTTCATCCCTCAAGTATGTCTTGAACTGTTCGAACGCCACCCTAGGCATGATCATCTTCGGTCGGCCATTTTGATGGTGACGATAGTTCCAGCTGAGGTGGTTTGATTCGAGAATTGCTTCCGCATGGTCACTTTGACCCAAGTGCTTCAGTCTTTTATAGACGAAGAGGACGAGTGCTTCGTGGTCGTGAATGAAGTGCTCTAGCTTGAGACTCACCATCTCATTATATTTTAGATCAGCTACCTCAGACTGGAGCCAATTAAGGTGTCTGATGACTTCCTCTGGGCAGTCAACCTTACCTTTCCAGATCAGCTCGAGCGCCAGATCTAGTGTTTGGTCATAATTCCTTTGACCCTCATGCACCCTTGTATAGTGCGGCAGGTAAGTCGTCCAATCAGGACCAATGATCACAATGCCGTGTTCTTCCAACTTCTGTCGACTAAACCACATCTCGGCCAACTGAATGTACCGAAAGTTCCCGAACCGTAGTGGCTCGATGACCTTTACCAGATCTTTCCAAAGTGGCAGAACAGCGACTTCGTCTCGAAGTTCTGGCCAATCCTCGAATAGTTCCTGGAGGTCATACCACATTTTATATGGTGAACAGGTTTTCTTTTTCAAAACCCAGAACGCCTTCAATAGCTCGTAGCGAACCCACGGAGAGAGAGATGAGTATCGTCCTATGGTTGTCTGTACCTCCACCATAATGTCGTACGCTCGCTGATAGTTTCCGACCACACGTTCGAGGTGCGACAGATGGACCATCGCTACCACATAGGCTTCGAGATTATCCTTGTCCAGGGCGAACCGTGTCGCCCGGGCAAAAGCCTCACGAGCTAACGTTGGCTGACCCAGACGAACCAGCAACTGGCCGAAGAGAGTCCAACCAAGTTCGTGGGTACGAACGCGCTCGAACACTGCTCCAAGCTCCTTTGCACACAAACCGTTGTCGTGCGTCCGGTAGAGCGTTTGCGCTTGAGCAAACTTCTCTTCCGCTTCGTTGGCCAGCGGAGTAATTAGTTTTGATAATAACTCGCGATGGCGCCTACCCGCCGACTCTTCATGTTGCTCAGCAATCTCTCGCTGTGAAGCAACAACTTCATCAGTCATGCCGTACATCGCTTCACTAAGAGCACGTATGATCAGTTGACCAGAAATCTGAATTTGATTCGTGATCCGATCACCGAGCGTCACCTGTCCGTTTTCGATCCGCTCAAGTGTAACGTTCGCCTGACCGACTTCACGAGCGATTTCCCAGACGCCGTCGTTGACTTCCCAAACACCATCACTGATGTTCTCAAGCCATTCTTCGGAAGCATCCATGGAGTTGCTGATGTGCTCCAGATGTTCAGCACCCCGCATTGCGGCGAGTGCCGTGGCTCCAGAAAGCACTAGACCAAAGACACCGATATCTCGAATGTCGTTGATAGTCCTTCGACCCTCGGCTGCTTCTTCCGCTTGCCGTTGCAAATATGCAGACTGTTCTCGAGCCTGATCGAGCATCATTTCGCGATGTACTTCCTGCTCATGAGCCTGCTCTTCAGCTAGCTCATTGGCACGTTCAGTGGCTTCACGCAAACCACCAAGCGATTTGTTGACCTCCTCGAGTTCGGCCGTTGCCTCATACTGACCGGCCAACGCTTCAACGCCAATCAGCTTTTGCTCCTCGGCGAGCTCACGAGCCGCGCTCAGATCGGCGGCCATTTGTTCACTGCGCAGAAGAGCTCGGTATTGATCATAGCTGGGCATTTTGCACCTTCTTTTCAGTTAAATTGTGAAAGAGCCTATTTGCGATAATTATTAATCGCCTGACCAAAATTCCTTATCAACTAACTAACTTCTGGTCAATTAATTGACCTTTTGGTATTTTCATGCCATTATGCCCCTCTTACTGGTTCATTCAATGATTTCAACAGGTGATCAGCATGTCCACTAAACGCGTCAACTATTCTAAACACTTTCAACCCACGCCTGGAAACAGTCGGCTCCGAGTTGATCCAGAAAAGCTTGCGGCTATTGTACTAGAAGATCTAACGGGAGACTACGCTAACCAGTTTCTAGAAGAAGAGACTTACTGGCGGTATTTTCAGCCACAT
>CAYPRR010000044.1:0-6642 GCA_964413245.1 uncultured Gammaproteobacteria bacterium | reverse complement strand
CGCTAGCCGATGAAGACGCTATGCCTGTCGATAAACAAGTGGAGCGCCAACTGCACCTGAGGATGATGGTTCACGCCTTCGACCAAGTTCTATCTGAACGTCAACGGTTCGTTTTGACCTGGCGTTTCGGCCTGGAGACCGGCGAGTTCATGACCCTCAGTGAGGTCGGCAAGTTGATGGGCTTAGCTCGTGAACGCGTTCGTCAAATCGAGCGTGAAGCGCTCCTTCGTCTGCGCAACCAAGCTTTCGGAACACTCAAAATCAACAATGAACCCCTCTCCGCCGACGACTAGTCGCCGGCCAGCCCCGTCGGATGTCTCCCGTGAGACGTCCGCTTTTTTTGTTCCGATGTAATCAGACTACATCGGGTATTTTTGATGATGATCGTGATTCGCCGATTGACATTTCGGCGATTTTTTTATATTTTAAGTAGTCGATTTTCCGACCCGTTACGGCTCCGGTACCGTTTCTGAGGCTCCAATGATCGCTCTCTTCCTCGCTCTTCTCGCTTGCGCTGGCAACACCAACACAACCATTCCGGCCGAGCCCGTGTTCGACGGCTACCACGTGGAGATCTGCGTTCCAACGCAGTTCGCACGAGCGCTTTTTTATAGCTCAGCTTTTAATTTATCTTTCATCTCCTTTGCATTCATCAAATCAAGAAAACTCTTTGCGTCATCTGGAGTCCAACCTAATGGTATTGATTCAGGAAGTGGACCTTTACCACTAGCGAATGATTCAATTCCTGGTTTATCTTTTTTATAATCCAGACCAAATTTGGCTGCACTGCTACCTGAAAATTCCTTCACCAAATCTTCCATTCTTTCTCTTGTAGGCCGTGGCGTCTCTTCATCACCGTATTCATCATCATCGTTGTCTTCTTCATCCTCATACCTAGGAACCTCCTTAATTTGTTCGGGTCGATTACGGCTACTCTCAACGTCTCTCTCAGGACCCTGCTTCATTCTCTCTAACCGTTTCTCTACTATGTCTGTTAGGTCATTAAGATTTTGCTCACTATAACCTTTATAATATTTTTTTATTGGTCCTTTCCCTGTTTTAGCTAGATATCGTAACTCAGCAACAAGCTGATTAGCATTCGAAGTTTCAGAAATTATATTTCCCTTACTCTTATATATTTCTTCATACGTTGATAGAATTTTTTCGGCCTGTTTATCAATTGTAGCCTTATTAACTTCATGCATCTGTCCCTCACCCTCTCGTTTTTGTTCACGCCCGGCCATAAATATCCTAATTATTAATAATAATATAAGTGTATCATCGGAAGTCTTATGCAACAATTGGCAGACTTACAAAATAATATGATCTATGATACTTTCATGTTGCAACACAGGAGTCACTTATGTCCTTTCTAATCAATCTGAAGCTCTACCTGCTCTCTCATGGCATTGTGATTGACCCACAGGCGGAAGTCGCCTGGCAAGAACGATTCGACGGGCCGATGACGCTTAACGAATACGCATCAACTAGCGGAATTTGTGTATATACCGCAGAAGGCGTCTACATGAACGTGCCGTTCATCGAAGCCTTCGCACGTAATTCGGAGGCCCGATTCATCTTCGATCACGCCAGCGATTCATTCGCCATCGAATATTGTGGGGTTACTACTCCGGTTGCCGTCGTACCGGTTCCTGGCTACCACAAACAAACTTACAGAGACGGTGATCGCGATCTTCCGTACACCAATCTCGGCGTGACGCACACAGACCGATGTCGTATCTCGCCGATTGAAGGTTGCGCTTGGGTCTGCACCTTCTGCGACTTACCGTTCGATTTCAAATATCGGATGAAGCCACCTGATGAACTTGTAAATGTATTGGCAATCGCCAAAAACGACAAGTTCGCGCCAGCTCGGCACGTGCTGATAAGTGGGGGCACGCCTAAACCTGAAGACGAGGGTTGGATAGACCAAGTTTACGCCCTGGTAGCCAGAGAGTCATCAATGCCAGTAGACGTAATGATGCCGCCTCGCAAAGACTTTGGTTATCCAGCATGGCTTCGTAGTGTCGGCGTTAACATGGTTTCGATCAATCTCGAAATCTACGACTGGGAACGCGCCCGCCGGATAACGCCAAATAAGACCAGGATGTTTGGACGCGAACATTATCTTGCCTACATCGAAGAAGCTGTCAAAGCCTTTGGAGTAGGTTTCGTTCAATCACTTATTGTATTCGGCGAAACCATTGAAACCACATCTTCAACGCTCAAGGGAGTTGAAGAATTGGCCAAGCGTGGTTGCCTACCAGTACTCAGCCCATTTCGACCCGACCCAAAAACACCACTAGGCAATAAACCGCCAGCTAGCATAGAAGAAATGAGGCGAGTCTACTTCGAAGCATTAGAAATTTGCGAAAAGTCAGGTACCGGAGTGAAACCTGGTCCACGTTGCATCCCATGCCAGCACAACACTGTCGCCTTCCCAGACGGCTCAGACTTCTACGTCCCACTAGCCGGAGATCTAACTACTCGCATGGTATGAACCAGCATTTTCTCTCAGCCTCCTCACTAAATCGAGGCCAGATCGAAGAATTCTTGGCATCTGCCAAGCACTTTGCGCGGGGCCAGGCTATTCGTAGCCGGGCCCTTAATTATATTGTCGGACTTTGGTTTCAAGATTCATCAACACGAACTCGCATAGGCTTTGAGGTAGCCGCACTACGGCTTGGACTTAGAACTTTTCATATTTCACAGAAAAAATTTACACAAAACATGAGTTCTGAAGAAAGTTTTGAAGATACGTTGCGCGTTCTTAGTGATTACTCTGATCTACTCTGTATTCGTGGCAACGCAGATTTCACCAAAAAGTTATCGACCAGTTCGTGCCCGGTAATCAACTGTGGGAATGGCGAAGACGAACACCCAACTCAAGCCTTAACTGATTTATTTACGATCCAGGAAAAATTTAGTAAGATCGATGGACTTCGAATCTGTATTGTTGGTGATCTTAAACACATGAGAACGGCCCATTCACTAGTTTTGGCTCTTAACGTCTTTCAAAATCTACAAATTGATCTGATTAGTCCACCAGAACTTCGTCTGCCAGAACAATACTTAATCAGTAATCTAAACACCAATAACACAATAACCCAAACCGAAAATTTTACTTTAGCCACAACTAAAGCGGATGTAATTTATATGGCTGGCTTCGCACCAAATACTTCAATTGGTATATTTGATAAAGAAGAAAGAAATAAATATCAACTTAATGAAAAAGTAGCCAAGCTGATTGGCAAACATTCGATAGTCCTTTGTCCGTTGCCACGTATCGACGAAATCACTATCACTATCGATTCCATACCACAGGCGACCTATTTTGAGCAAAGCAAGTTCGGACTATTTATGCGCATGGCGGTGCTTAATAAACTTTTACAGTAAATTTTATGTCTCTAAATAATCTCACCGATGTCTTTCCAGGTGCACCAAAGTTTATTTCTCATGTTAAAAATCATCACAAGCTCACCATTGATAACGAGCTTATTGGAACATTAAATTCCGCCCATCAGAGTTTTCTTAGCTCAGTTGAACAGCTCGGGATCGATAAGTTAGTTGTTGGATTATCTGGTGGTGTCGATTCAGCCGTGGCTTGCGCACTGCTTAAAAGTTCCGGAGTTAATACTCATGCCGTAATTGTTGAAGTTTTTAATGAAAAGGCTCTATCCGAAGATACAGAATTTGCAGTCACTTTGGCTAAAAAAATAGGCATACCGTACGAAATCGTAAACGCTAGCCACATTTATCAGGAGCAATTACATCTTTTCCCAAACAACCCATTACTAACAAGGGTCCATTTACGATCACGTCTCATCAACAATATCATTCTGCAATTCGCAGAGCGTAACAATGGATTCATAATAGATACCACCGACAAAAGTGAAAATATCCTTAAAATTTATGAGGAGTCATTCCACGGTCATTTCGCGCCGATCATTGGCTTTTATAAGTCTGAAATATACGATCTAGCAGAATATTTTAATCTGCAAGAACTAAAACAACGCCAATCCGGCTGTCCGGAATTAGCTGATCTTGATTCTTTTGGCGTACCTTGGGCAGATCTTGACCCAATACTATCTTTGATCACTGAATATAAAATTTCAGTTGATGATATAGCAAAAAAACACGGTGTCGATCTAACTTGGCTAAAGCAACTTGAACGACGAATTACAACTCAACCATTACGCACAAACCCGACTATTTTTCATGTTCAGCGTCAGCAATCCTAAATCAATGTTGTAGCTAATAAATTACTAACAGTTTCTTGGATCCGTCTGGAAACAGTAGAACGGTCATTCCCGGTAACCGCACAGTATCCAGTGTATCCTTCAATAAAAATCGATCGGTTAACAGAAAAAGTTGCCTCATATAGCCCGCTTCCAGAAGCAAAAATCTCCGCTAGGTCTCCATTTTGTCGCTCCTCACGAACGCGTTGACCAGGGTCACCTGGTTTAACTTTTGAATGAGCCCATGCATATTTAAAAGTTGCCCCATCTGATGGCAATCCTAATTGTACATTTTGGCCTAATGCCGTCCGTACTTCAGCTTCAACTAGATTAACGCCAATTGATTGTAAGGCTAGTACATTGCATGCATAACCGCCTTGTCTGCGCGGGTTCAGATCAACTATAGCCAAATCATCTTTTTCATTAATCAAAAAATCCAAGCCGAACAAGCCACGATATCCCTGTTTAGCTAGAAAATCTCCGATCTTCATCGTTACCTCAACAATTTTATCTTTATGATGAGATGACATTAGCGATGGAAAAATATTTCCAAGATAACGATTACCACGAAGAATTTGATCGGTTATGACTACGATTTCCGTACGTCCATCTGCAGTGACGAGTGCATTGACATTTGGTGCCAAAACTAATCCTTCAAATATATCAGAAACAAGGAAAGCACCACCAGAATTAATGTTCCGCAATCTGGAAAAAAACTTTTTCAGCATTTTATCACTATAAATCAATCCACTTTCACTGCCACCGGAGGAAAATGCGGCAGTAATATAACAGGGTAAAATCTTTTGACCAACAGCCAAAACATCAGATTGACTAGCGAAGGCAACCGCCTTGTTACGAGGCAAATCCAACTCTTGAAAAAGAGAAAACTGAGCAATCTTACTATCAAAGTGCTTAGCTAGATGACGTTCAGGACCAACAACAAAAACATCAGAGTCATCAATTTCTAAAAATGATGTGGTAAATGGGAAAATCACAACCTTTTTCTGCTTTTTCTTTAATTGAGATATTAAACTCCAAACTTCGGGCGAAGAAGCAAACTCTTCGTTCAAATCTTCATATTCTTGTAGCGCAACAACAGGTTCATGAACCGTAGATTCAATGTCTTCCCCGGCTTCATTAATAATTAAATAATTTTCTTTTAGAAAAGCCTCCGCCGGTCGTGACGAATAAACCACAATTGGCTTCCAAACTCCACCTAATGTTTGCCCAAGAACTTCGGCTATTATTGGAATGGTAGCATCAAAACGAGGGCCCAAAAGAACGAAAAAATAAGAATACTCGTCATTAAAAATAGAAGATTGGAGATTTGAATACATATAATTCAAGTAAAATTTACCACGTTTAACCCACCTTAAACAAACCCAACTGTTGACAAAGATCATCTTTTATAGCAATATTCACACCTGTTCTTTGAGGTTACATGAGCAACAAACGTCAATTTCGCTTCTTTCCAGTGCCAAGATCTACCTATCGAATCATACGCCTATTAAATAGCGAGATCAGTCAGACAAGTCGTCTCTCTGATGCACAGACAGCTGAACTGTGCGCGTGGCGCGATTGCAAGCCATACGGTGAAAGTCTGCGCCCACTACTAGATGGCGAGCGTGAACTGGTCCGCCAGAATGTCAGGCTGGTGCGTTACCTTGCGGATCACTTTCGTAACGATACGGTAATTCCATATCTCGATCTTTTTCAGCAGGGGGCAATAGGCCTAATGATTGCGTCCGAAAACTGGCAACCTGAGCTTGGGCACTTTGGACCCTTTGCCAGTCAATGCATTCGTAAATTGATGATCACCGCGTTGATCAAAGCAAATCTCGGCCGTGGGCTCTACGTGCCGGCACATGTTCGTCAATTATATACTCGACTAGATAAAGCTCGGAGAATTCTCAGGCATAAAAATGCCCATGAGCCCGATGTGGTCAAAATCGCTATTCACACCGGAATTAGCGAAAGCGTAGTCACGAGAACTCTGGCATTATTACCAGACAACTACAGTGATGGCTACTCGGTCAGCATTGAAACTTCGTCCTACGTTGACGACGGACTCGCGGAAGATGCCCGTGACATAATAGATGATGAGCCGCAAGTCGATGAGCTTGTTGATTGTTACATCGTCCTAAAAAAGGTCTTTTCTGCATTCGAGGAAGACCTTACAAACGAACAGCGCATCGTACTTTGCCACCGCTTTGGCTTCTGTGACCACGTCGTGATGACGCTGGTAGATATAGGAAAAACCTTAGGACTTGATGGAAGTCAGACTCGGAGAATAGAGCAATCGGCTCTACTTCGCCTAAGAAGTGCCATTACCAAAAATGGCCAATTCAGCGGAGAATTTAATAACTGGCCGTAAAACGCCACGTAAATATGCCCGACGCAGAGC
>CAYPRR010000043.1:0-6790 GCA_964413245.1 uncultured Gammaproteobacteria bacterium | reverse complement strand
TTTGCTCGACGAAGCTGGCGCCGCCGCCCATGTTTCCCGTAACGAACCAAAATCGACCAAGAAAAGTTTACACGCTGTCCGCGCAGAACTAGAAGCCTTGGGCAAAGCCAAAAAAGAAGCGGTGTTGGCTGAAAAATTTGAAGAGGCGGTCAAAATAAAAACTCAAGAAGAAGAATTACGTGCCTTATTGGAACCAAAAAAATCTACCGAAGAAAATCGTAAGATTATCACTATCACCGCCCAAGATATCCGAAAAATAACTTCGGCCATCACTGGATTATCGCTTGATTTGCTCGCCAATGAAATCGAACGTTTAAGAAATTTAGAAACCGAGCTCAAGACAATAATTATTGGCCAAGATGAAGCTGTGACTAAAGTCGCCAGTGCAGTTCGTCGTGCCAAACTGCAATTAGCTTCTCGAGAACGACCACTGGCTTCTTTCCTATTTGTTGGACCGACGGGTGTTGGCAAAACTGAACTGGCCAAACAATTAGCCAAAAAAATTCTACCTAACCACGAATCCCTACTTCGCCTAGATATGAGTGAATTTAGTGAAGGTTTTTCGGTCAGCAAATTAGTGGGCTCTCCGGCTGGCTACGTTGGCTACCGCGATAAAACCGGATTAACCGATCATGTAAAGCAACATCCAAATTCAATTATTATTTTTGACGAATTAGAAAAAGCTCATACTGACGTTCAAAATTTATTATTACAAATTCTTGACCACGGTTCGCTTAAAGATGCCACCGGTCGAGAAATCAATTTCACACAAACCATCGTCATCGCCACCACCAATGTCGCCCACGAAAAATTTGAACGTGGATCATTCGGTTTTAACGACTCAGTGCGGTTACCACAACGACTCAGTGAAGAGATCCGAGAAGTACTGCACGATACTTTTAGACGAGAGTTGATCGGACGGATGGATCATCTTTGCTTGTTTTATCCACTAGCCGAGCAAGCTCTGCTTGGAATTATCCAAAAAGAAATCAGTGGCCTCAAAGATCGTCTACGTGATCATCAAACAAATCTAAAAATAGATAAAACTTCACAACAATCGTTACTACCAAAAAATACCAATAAACACGGTGCTCGTGAAATTCGACGAATTATAGAAAATCGGCTAGAACATCCGATTGCCGATCATTTACTGAAATGCAAACGTGGAGCTCATCAAATAAAAATTAGCGCAAAGAAAAACGGTGAGTTTCAACTGACGTGCGACAACAAATAAGGTATAATGGGACGTGTGGCCCAAGCTACTGCCCAACGATCATCATTCAATTCCTCGCGAGCTATCGCTCAATTGGCTGCTGGTCGCCAGCAATCGCGATTATCGAGGAAAAGTAATACTTCCGGACGAACATCGCCTGGAAGAATTTCGAATTACAGGCCTTCGGTTTTTAATGAAGAGTCGCTTTATTCTTCAGTTAGCACTCCAGAAGAAAAATCAGCCAAGGAAACACAAAATCGGGCTAACTGGAATGCTGACCGCCAGCAACAACGTCAACATCAACGAAATACAGCTCTGCCGGCCGAAGCCGCCGGCATCTTAAAATCTGCGCCAGACGTTGCCGAAGATCCAGAAGTTCAAGGCTATGTTAATGATTATCGAAATAGCTTAGGCCGACTAGAAGACAGATCATCACAGCGTGGTGGAGTTGATCCAGTTCGTCGAGTAATCGATCGCCAAAAAAATAAACTAAAAAAAGAATTGATAAGTAAAATTAGAAAATCGAAAATTTATCAGCAAGGTACAAAAAAACTTAAAAAGTGGATATGGCGAGGTATAGGTCCGATTGGTTCGATTATAGAGATTGAAGGCCTCTTGTGCTGGACAGAATTTATTTTCGGGTTATTAGTAAATGGTTTCCAAACTTTGAAGTCTGTGGTTTTGCCGGTTGTCACCGAAGCTCGACCTGGCGACCCAAACAGTGGACAAATAATAAAAGGTGTTCTTTCTTTTGCTGAGCCAACATCGCTAGATCCTAAAGATCCTGCAACATGGGTAATTGACGCGCCATATTCGGCAATTTGGTTTTTTATCATTAATTACGTTCATTTAATTGTTTTGGCGATTTTGACTGTGATCGGATCCGTAGTTTTGGTAATGTCGATGGGAGCATCAGTCATGGGCGAATACGGCACTATGATTGCTTCTATGTTAGGAATAACTTAACCCTATTTTATGTCTGATCGTTTAAAACTTATTTTAAAAATTATCGGCTTAGTTGCTCTTTCGGCATTAATTGGATACTTCCTGTATCTACTCTTTTTCCGTGGAGGTCCTAGCGTAACGCCAACAATAGATGACGGAACGACAGCTACAACGGGCACATTACCTACCTCACAAACAGGCGGACCAAAAACCGGAACAGGGACAGCAACTACCACGGCAGGACTTCCCGCATCTGGTATTGCCAATGGCGGAAAGACGACAACATTGCAACTAACTTCAACACGTATCACCTCGCCAACAATCACATCCGGAAATAAAATCTCATTCTACGATCCACGTGATGGGAAATTCTACACCATCGATTCTAACGGCAATATTGTAGCCTTATCTGACGCCACTTTTCCACAAGCTGAGACAGTTGTATTATCAGATTCTGCTTCTAAGGTAGCAATAGAGTTTCCCGATGGAAGCAATATACTTTACGATTTCACTACAGATGAGCAGACCACACTACCATCACACTGGGAAGATTTTGCCTTTTCGCCAGATTCTGAACAGGTGATCTCCAAAAGCTTAGGAACTGATATTAATAGTCGAGCTTTGACAATCACCTCAAGTGATGGATCACGAACGCAAGTAATCGCTGCACTTGGTGAAGCGGAATCTAAGGTCACACCAAGCTGGTCACCAAACAAAAATATTGTAGCCTTTTCTGAAACAGGACAATTACAATCAGGCCTAGGAAAAAGAGAGATTTACCTACTTGATACCAACGGTGAAGCAGCTTCGGCTATAATGGTTGATGGCTCAAATTTTTCTGCAGTCTGGTCACCAAGTGGCACGTCAATTCTTTATTCGATAGCTAACCCAAGCAATTACAATCGAGCTCAACTTTGGTACACAGGCGCTACTGGTCAAAGCGAAGGTGTTGGACGCAAAAATCTAGGCGTAGAAACATGGACAGATAAGTGTGCTTTTTCTGATGAAGACACTGCTTATTGTGCAGTGCCACGAACTGGCGCTAAAAGCTCAGGAATTGATTCACGCCTGGTCACATCTTTTGATGATGTCTATTCTATTAATGTCTCAACAGGACAAAAAACTCTGGTTGCCATTCCTGCCACTAATATGATTATGAATAACTTGAGTGTTTCCGACGATCAAGCATTGCTATACTTCACAGATAGTGCCGGCCGACTAAACTATATTCGGCTTAAATAATTATGAAAAATTTCTGGCGCATCTTTTACACTATCTGCGCCGTCAGCACCATCATATTATTTTTTTTAATTATAAGCCTTTTTAAGGGCAACGCTATTGTTTACACTCAAACGACGGAACAGGAAGCTATAACAACTACTCCCACTATTCAAAGTTATTCCCCGATTCTTGGCAACACTAAAGATCCATCGGTAATAATTTTTAGCTACAGCAACTATATTTGTCCAGCATGTAAGAACGTAAACAAGGCATTAGTAGATGTGGTCTCCAAACAACCAGAAGTAGCGGTAATCTGGAAAGATTTTCCAAATAATTCACTTTATCCAGAATCCATAAATGCGGCCGTTGCAGGTCGCTGTGCGTTTGAACAAGATAAATTTTGGGAATTTCACGACCGAATCTTTGACAATCAATCAACGCTTGGACGTAATACATATCTAGAAATTGCCAAGACGCTAGAACTCAACGAAAAAAAATTTACCAAATGTTTTGATAATCAAAATACAATTGCGTTTATCAATGCTGATTATAATGAAGGCATAAAACTTAGCATCATTTCCGCACCAACTATTTTCATTAATAATCAGTCACATACAGGCACACTACAGCCACAAGAACTGGAATTGATGATCAAACAAGCTCTGGATGCTTCAACTACAAAATAAGTATGAAAAAAATCGCCATCTTTCTAAGTATTCTGGTTAGCTTATTTCCACGTGTACTTTGGGCTGTAGAATTGTCAGAGTGCGATACTGGTACAATAGAGTGTGCCTGTCCACCAATTATCGCCTTAACTGATACCACAATTGACGAAACCACTTTTACCTCAACCGCTGACTGTGCGACCGCTTGTTCAGGCTTACAATCGCTAACAACTTATAGTGAAATCGCAAGCTACAATTTACAATGCAATGTTGCTGGATCGTTAACGGCGATTGACCAAGGTGAGCTAGGTATAATTGGAGTTGTCGCTGATTATTATTATAAAACACCAAGCCTCGGAGTTGAGATTCCAGGATTAACACTGACTGATGCCTACAAGTCTGGAAATGTCATCGTTACAAATTACCTAGCCGAATACGTCAATGCAGTCTATGCCTGGTTAATAGCAGCTGGTGCCTTAATAGCGGTAGTTATAATGATGATCGGCGGACTTCAATACTCGCTAGCACACGGCGATAAAGGAAAAGTTGATAAAGCTAAAAAACGTATTACAGGAAGTTTAACTGGGATAGTATTATTAATGTTTGCCTACACTATCGCTTTCTTGATCGACCCAAATACTGTTCAATTTGAAACCTTATCACTTAGCTATATTCAACCAGATCCAACAGAAACAAGTGCGATCGATATCACAACAATGAACTTAAGCGATCCACAACCAACAGCTGGTGCTGGAACAACGGCACCAATTACTGGGTCGGGCACAAACGGGGTTCCATATTTTAGCCAAAGAGATTACGCTGACGTTGCCTACACTACTGCCTGTGATGGAGCAACGATCTCATCATCCGGATGTGGACCAACATCAGCAGCAATGGTATTAAGATTTTATGGAGTAGAGACCGATCCAATCGCTGTCGCTGATTCATTTGCGACTGGAGGATTCCGAATATGCAATTCTGGAACAAGTTGGAGTGCGTTTGGTGGAGCCGCGATCGTTAAAGATAACGGATTAACTGGTGAAAATATTTATGAAGGATCAGAATCAACAGATCCATCGTCAACGATTCAAGCAGAGATCACAGCTCATTTAGTTGCCAGCGAGCCAATCTTAATCTCTGTTGGCCCTAGCACCTTTACATCTTCTGGACATTTTATGGTTCTAACAGGTGATAACGGTGATGGAACATTTGCATTAAATGACCCAAATTCAGGCGAAACTTCGGTTGATAAAACATATTTGTTTAGTATAATAAAATTTGCCGTTTATATTCATAAATAAAGATATGTTCCTGTGCAGTCATTGCGATTCTCAATCACTCAAATGGGCCGGACGTTGTAGCGAATGTGGACAATGGGGCACGTTAGTTGACGAAGGGTCGTCACAGGGCGCGATAAATCGCGCCCATACGGCGAGAGGGACGGGCGCTAAACCAGCGCCTGTTCTTGCGCTTAATACTGCTGGAATAATCGATGCTAAGCACGCGCCAACTGGGATTGATGAACTCGATCGCGTGCTGTCTGGTGGTTTAGTACCGGGTTCTGTGACGTTACTGGCTGGTGAGCCAGGCATTGGTAAATCGACGTTGGTAGCCCAACTCGCCTCCTCCCCCAACCCCTCCATAACCCTCCTTCGCTCAATAGCTTCGGATGGGCAAGCTGGAGGGGAGAATCGGAAATTAATTAATTCTGCGGACTCTCCCCCAGCTATGGGGGAGGTAGGAGGGGGAGCTTCGTATTACGTCTCGGGCGAAGAATCCCAATCGCAAGTTCTGATGCGTTTTAAACGCTTAGGGCTAGATGTTAACAAGGTTTCATTTTCTAATAACGTTGAAGTGGGGCCGGTGATTGCCGCGGCGCAAACGCTCAAGCCGTCTCTGCTGATTATCGATTCCATTCAAACAATGATCGCTGATGGTATCGATAATGTTCCCGGCTCCCCAACCGCTGTTCGAGCAGCTACTGCGCAACTCATCGGCTACGCTAAATCGACTAATACGCCAGTGCTCCTCATCGGCCAAGTCACCAAAGAAGGCACGGTCGCTGGACCAAAAACGCTTGAACATTTAGTCGATACGATGCTCACGCTTGAAGGTGACCCGCAGTCCCCTTACCGAATTTTGCGCGCCGTCAAAAATCGCTTTGGCCAAACCGATGAAGTTGGAATTTTTGAAATGACCGAACGTGGCATGATGGCCGTTGCCAACCCATCAGCCCGATTCCTAGAAGAACGTGTTCACGCTCCGGGCTCCGCTATTACCTGCATTATGGAAGGCTCACGACCGTTGCTGATTGAAGTGCAAGCGCTGGTTGAAAAAAGCGTTTTTGCTAATCCTATTCGCCGAACATCTGGTTTTGACGCCGGTCGATTGCAAATGTTGCTGGCGATCATTGGCCGACGAGCTGGTGTTTCCGTGGCTGGACTCGATGTTTACGTGAACGTGATTGGCGGTATGCCGATTAAAGAACACGCCGCTGATTTGGCTGTGTGCGTGGCCGTTATTTCATCGGTTAAAGATCAGGCGCTACCAAAAGAAGCTATTTATATTGGTGAAGTGGGCCTGTCTGGCGAAATCCGTTCAGTCCCCTTTTTAGATCGCCGAATAAAAGAAGCCGATCGACTCGGCTTCAAACAATCTTTCACTCCCAAATCAACCCGCAATCTTCGTGACCTGAATTAATAATCTACAAGCTAACTACTCGAAATGCGTCTCGTTGATATATTGA
>CAYPRR010000042.1:0-6865 GCA_964413245.1 uncultured Gammaproteobacteria bacterium | reverse complement strand
TTTATAACCAATTATAAATACAAAATCCGTTATCCGGACCTGACCCCAGAAATTGTGACCCCAGAAATTTGTAATCAGTCTATCTGAAAGCCGCTGTTTACATCCGAACAATCATCATCAATCACCCGTTCATTGATGGAAATAAGCGGTCAGGCATCATAACCGCCACGACATTCCTAGAACTTAACGAATACAAAATATCTGCTCCAAAAGGCGTGATTCACAAATTCTCTGAAGCCGTGGTCACAAGCCACTACACTCTTGAAGTCATCGCCACTTGGCTCGAAAAAAATTCAACTTCAGTAACTTAGTAATTCAAGCGACGATTAATCCACAAAAGACGAGCCGTGAGGCCCGTCTTTTGTCTATCTGTCCTGATCTGTTCCAAAATCTGTCCTATCTGTTATTTTGCCTCTTCGGCGACTTCAGCCGCTTCTTTGGCGGTAATTTCTGAACCCATCTGAGGGCCGAGCTCTTTAATCTCCCTGTCGATTTCGGAAACCTTAGTCACTTGGCCGAGACCTGGATCGGCCACTACGTCGTATTCGTCTTCAGCCTCTAGTCCAAAACCGGTACCGGCTGGAATCAAGCGACCGATGATGACGTTTTCTTTCAAACCAGCCAAGCGATCAACCTTACCAGTGACGGCGGCGTTGATGAGTACTCGAGCGGTTTCTTGGAAGGAAGCAGATGAGAGCCATGATTCTGTTGAAAGCGAAACCTTGGTCATACCGAGGAACAACTCTTCGTAATCAGCGGACTTCTTACCCTTTTCCAAACGATCAAGCTCTTCCAACATCGAAGCCTTTTCTACAACTTCACCTGGCAAGAATTCAGTATCACCTGGATCAATCACGCGAACGCGGCTGAACATCTGGCGAATGATGATTTCGATGTGCTTGTTGTTGAGCTTCTGACCTTGAGCGGCGTAAATTGATTGAATTTCTTTGGAAAGATACATCTGAACCGCATGTCGGCCCTTGTACTTATAGAGCGCCTGCAAGTCTAAGTGGCCTTCGGTCAATACGTCGCCTGCTAACACGTTATCGCCATCTTTGACGTATACTGTGTAACCATTTGGAATGATGTATTCGCGAATCTTTTGTGCATCGTGGAGAATGGTGATGGATGTTTTAGCCACCGTAACCACACCAGCCATTTCAGCAACGACTTTTTCGCCATCAACCTTGGTAGCCAAGATTTGACCAGCGGTCACCTTGTCGCCATCAGCCACGGCAAACTTTGCGCCACGGCCAAGTGCCACAGCGGTTTCGTCGGTCGCATCGTAGCGAACACGGACGATCTTCTGACCTGGGCGAGTATCGGTAATTTGCTTACCAGTCCCAGCCTGGACGATTGATCGCTCAGCAGCCTCTACAGTAACTTCACCGGAAACTTCGGTCATGATCGCCTTTCGCTTTGGCAAACGAGCTTCGAATAATTCTTCAACACGTGGCAAACCTTGCGTAATGTCTTTTCCGGCAACACCACCCATGTGGAAAGTACGCATCGTGAGCTGTGTTCCAGGTTCACCAATGGATTGAGCAGCCATGATACCAACAGCTGTTCCAAGCTTAACCATCTTGTTGTGAGCTAAATCGTAGCCGTAACATTTCTGACAAACGCCACGACGGATCAAACAGGTCATAACTGAACGGACGTGTGCTTCTTCTAATTCATCTTTGCCGCTCTTAAATTCACGAATGTGATCTTCGGTGATTAAGTCCCCAGCCTTCACAACCACCTTGCGACCTCCTGGCATCTTAATGTCAGACAGGGCGACACGACCAAGAATACGGATAACCAGTGGTTCACCGATCTGATCAGATTCCGCCTTGGTAAGTAACACACCCTTTTCGTCGCCACAATCGTCTTCGTGAACGACTACGTCTTGTGCCACATCAACTAAACGACGAGTTAAGTAACCGGCGTTAGCTGTACGCAAAGCGGTGTCCGACAAACCCTTACGTGTACCGTGCGAAGAGATAAAGAATTCCAGAACATCGACACCTTCACGGAAGGACGACTTCACAGGAAGTTCGATAATTTCTCCAGAAGGCGATGCCTTCATACCGATCATACCAATCATCTGAGTCATCTGGTCCCAAGCACCACGAGCACCAGAATCGATCATCGAATAAGCGGCACCATCTTTTGGCAAAGCCTTTTTGGAAAGTTCAGCGATGCGATCCTTAGCATCCATCCAAACTTTAACGAT
This sequence comes from uncultured Gammaproteobacteria bacterium, assembly GCA_964413245.1. Taxonomy (GTDB): domain Bacteria; phylum Patescibacteriota; class Patescibacteriia; order UBA9934; family UBA9934; genus CAYPRR01. Next base: position 4,647 of record CAYPRR010000042.1, on the reverse strand, counting down.
TTGCGTGTGGCGCTCACCCTGAGTCAACAAACCCTGAGCGTAGAAGCCTTCGACTTCACGAACCTTACCATCTGATTCATCAATAATCGCTTTCTTTTCTGGCATGGTTGGCAGTTCGCCCATTCCCCAGCTGTAACCTGATTTGCTGGAATACTTAAAGCCAAGTGCTTTGATACGATCCAAGAATTTAGCCGTTTCTTCTTGACCGTAGTATTCCAAACTGTCGCGCACGACGCTAGCCAAACCTTTCTTACCGATAGTTTCGTTCATGAACGGAATCTTTTCTGGGAAATTGTTGTTCAAAATAATACGTCCAACAGTGGTGATCATCATCTCACCACGGTGACGAACACGAATCCATTCCTGCAAACCAATCTTCTTCTGATCGTAAGCGTACTCAGCCTGAACATCATCAGTAAACGATCGCAATTTTTTTTCATCTGGTTCACCGTAAACCGTTGAAAGATAGTAAGAACCCCAGGCGATATCTTTACCTGGCGTAGTGACTGGACCACCATGTGATGGCTTCAATAAGTTACGAATAGAAAGCATGATTTCTTCGGCTTCTTTTCTGGCTTCGGTGGTAAGTGGAACGTGCACAGCCATCTGGTCACCGTCGAAGTCAGCGTTATAAGCTTCACAAACCAATGGGTGAATACGAATAGCGCGACCTTCGATCAAAATCGGACGGAAGGCCTGAATACCTAAACGGTGCAAAGTAGGAGCGCGGTTCAAGAAGACGTAGGCGGTACTCGTCACTTCTTCCAAGATGTCCCAAACTTCTGGGCGATCAGCTTCAATAAAGCGGTTAGCGCTACGAATGTTGTGAACGTATTCACGAGCAATCAACTTGGAAATCACGAACGGCTTAAACAATTCTAAAGCCATGGTCTTTGGAATACCACACTGGTCCAAACGCAAGCTTGGTCCAACGATAATCACCGAACGACCAGAATAATCGATGCGCTTACCCAACAAGTTCTGACGGAAGCGACCTTGCTTACCCTTCAAAATGTCAGCCAACGATTTAAGCTGACGCTTTCGTCCAGAGGCGGCAATTACCGTCTTGGCTTGGCGAGCGCTGTTGTCGATCAAGGCATCAACTGCTTCCTGCAACATACGCTTTTCGTTGCGGGTAATAACTTCTGGAGCATTAAGCGCGTACAAACGCTTCAAGCGGTTGTTGCGGTTAATCACGCGGCGATACAAATCGTTCAAGTCCGAAGTTGCGAAACGTCCACCATCTAATGGCACCATTGGACGCAAATCTGCCGGTATAACTGGCAACGCCTTCAAGATCATCCACTCTGGACGAATATTATTCTTATGCAAGCTCCAAAGTAATTTTAAACGACGTACCAAACGATCTTCTTTGGTTTTTGATTTGGTGGTTTCTAATTCCGCTTCCAAAACTTTGATGGTTTCGGCGACGTTGATCCGAGACAACAAAGAAACCACAGCCTCCGAACCAATACCGGCGTCAAAAATATGACCGAACTTTAACGACCAATCATGATACGTAGCTTCGGAAATAATTTTCATTGGCTTCATTTCTTTCAGGTCCTGATCGACCTTCAAGAAATCACCTTCCAATTCTTCCATCTTCTCCTTGCTCACTTCTTCAATTCGAGCCAACTCCTTTTTCTGAGCCTTAGCATCGTCTTTAAACTTCTCGGAAACACGATCCATGTCACGTTTCATTTCACCCTCAATCATCTTCTTCTTAGCTTTGTACTCAGCACCAACTTGTTCGATGGTTTGTTTCAAAGCCTCTTCATCGACATCAGTCAAAATGAAGTTTGAGAAGTAAATAACCTTTTCAAGTGACTGCAAAGAAACGTCCAACAAAGTACCGATCTTTGAAGGCACGCCGCGCAAAAACCAAATGTGCGCCACTGGCGTAGAAAGTTCGATGTGACCCATGCGTTCACGACGAACCACAGCCTGTGTAACTTCAACGCCACACTTATCACAAATAATACCTTTATAACGAATCTTCTTGTACTTACCGCAGTAACATTCCCAGTCCTTGGATGGTCCGAAGATTTCTTCGGCAAACAAACCATGCTTTTCTGGTTTCTGAGTGCGGTAGTTAATGGTTTCTGGCTTGGTGACTTCACCGTAAGACCAGGAGCGAATGACTTCTGGTGAAGCCAATTTCAAACGGATGGAATCAAAGTCGGTTGATTTGAGAGTATTTGTTTTGAAAGCCATACGTTCTAATTATTGCTTACGAACAGTGCGGTCGGAGCCAAGCTCAATCTTGCGACCATTTTTTAGTAATTCAACATCGAGTCCGAGACCTTTCAGTTCACGAACCAAGACGTTAAACGATTCTGGGATGTTGACCTTCTTGATCTCTTCGCCCTTGATGATCGCTTCGTAAGCCTTAGATCGGCCTTCGACGTCGTCGGACTTGATGGTCAAGATTTCCTGCAATGTGTGAGCGGCGCCGTAAGCCTCCAAGGCCCAAACTTCCATTTCACCAAAACGCTGACCTCCAAATTGCGCTTTACCGCCAAGTGGTTGCTGCGTGATGAGCGAGTATGGACCGATGGAACGTTGGTGAATCTTGTCTTCGACCATGTGGTTCAACTTGAGCATGTACATGATACCAACGGTGACTTTGTGATCGAACGCTTCACCAGTACGACCGTCGAGCAACGTGAGCTGACCATTGGCTGGATAACCGGCCAATTCCAACTGTTCACGAATAATTTCTTCAGGCACGCCGTCGAAGTTTGGTGTGGCGACCTTGAAGCCGAGCGTATGAGCGGCCAATCCAAGGTGGACTTCCAAAATCTGACCCAAGTTCATACGAGAAACAACACCCAGTGGCGTTAGGATGATATCGACTGGACGACCGTCGGCAGTAAATGGCATATCTTCTGGAGCGACCACACGAGAAATAACACCCTTGTTTCCGTGGCGTCCGGCCATTTTGTCGCCTGGCTGTAATTTACGTAGGTCGGCGATCGTCACCTGAATAGAACGAATCACGCCTGGTGACAAATTGTCGCCTTCTTCACGAGAGAAAATTTTAATGTCGACGACCTTACCTTTGTTACCGTGTTGCAAATAAAGTGAAGAGTCACGAACGTCGCGGGCTTTTTCACCGAAGATGGCACGCAATAATTTTTCTTCAGCGGAAAGTTCAGTTTCGCCTTTTGGTGTAATTTTTCCAACCAAGATATCACCAGATTTTACTTCAGCACCAATACGGATAATGCCTTCGCTATCCAGGTGACGAAGTTTTTCTTCCGAGACGTTTGGAATGTCGGCGGTAATAACTTCTGGTCCAAGCTTGGTATCGCGAACATCAATAGTTAAGTTTTCTAAGTGCACGGAAGTAAAACGATCATCCTGAACCACACGCTGAGAAACGATAACGGCGTCTTCATAGTTGTAACCATCCCAAGAAAGAAAGGCAACCAGCATGTTCTGACCAAGTGCCAATTCACCATTTTGAACCGATGGCCCGTCTGCCAAAACATCACCCTTCTTAACAACTAAACCAGGCAATACTACTGGACGCTGATTGATTGCGGTCGAGCTATTTGAACGAGCAAACTTGTTAAGAGTGTATGTAACCTCACCCTTCTTTTTATAATCTAAAACGATGTTGTGACCATCAGCTGCTGTAACCGTACCATCTTCTTCGGCCAACAAAACGTGACCGGAATCAATCGCAGCACGACGTTCACGGCCAGTTCCGATGGTTGGTGACTGTGGAGTGATTGGTGGCACGGCCTGACGTTGCATGTTCGAACCCATGAGTGTACGAGTGGCGTCGTCATGCTCCAAGAATGGAATCAAACTAGTACCCACAGAAATAATCTGGGTGCTAGAAACGTCCATGTAGTTAATTTCGGTAGCTAGAACCTGCTTCGCATCACCGAACTTACGAGCTTCAACGAATTCAGCAACAATAAAGTTATCTTCATCGATTGGCACGGTGGCAGGACATGTAATCGATTTTTCTTCTTTAAAAGCGTTAACGTACTCAATATCGTTCGTTACCTTAGCGCGACCATTTTCAACGATCACCTTTCTATATGGAGTTTCAATAAAACCGTAAATATTGATACGGGCATAGCTCGAAAGTTGACCAACCAAACCGATGTTTGGACCTTCAGGTGTTTGAATTGGACAGATACGACCGTAGTGAGTTGGGTGAACGTCACGGACTTCGAAGCCAGCACGCTCACGTGACAAACCACCTTGACCCATAGCGGACAGACGGCGCTTGTGTTCGAGTTCGGACAGTGGGTTAGTCTGGTCCATGAACTGCGATAGCTGAGAAGACATGAAGAATTCTCGAGTAGCGCCAATGACTGGACGAGCATTGATCAATTTTCCAGGAGTCAAAACATCAACGTCGATGGTCGACATACGGTCGCGCACAATGCGCTCCATTCGAGCCAAACCAATGCGGAAACGAGATTGAATCAACTCACCAACAGCACGAACACGGCGGTTACCTAAGTGATCGACGTCGTCTGGTTCACCTTGGCTGATGTTCAAACGGATAATTTCACGAATGATGTCCACCAAATCTTCTTTGGTCAAGATACGATTTGCTTCTTCGGTGACGCCATCTTCAGCATTTTCTTTTCCAAAGCGAAGATTAAATTTATAACGACCAAC
>CAYPRR010000041.1:0-6975 GCA_964413245.1 uncultured Gammaproteobacteria bacterium | reverse complement strand
GCATCACTCTTCAGGAATGGAAGGCTAATGATGGCGAAAAGATTATGGAGCCGAACATCGCTAGATTGATGAGTAATGTTTTGTCCGATGACGCCTCTCGCACTTACATCTTCGGCGCTGGAGGAAAGCTCACCCTACCGGGACGACCAGTCGCCACCAAAACTGGAACCACCAACAACAATAAAGATGCTTGGACGATGGGTTACACGCCATCACTAGTTGCCGGCGTTTGGGTCGGAAATACTAGCGGTGCGACAATGAAATCACATGCTGATGGTTCGTTTGTCGCTGCACCAGTTTGGAATGACTACATGCGTAAATCGCTTGAAGGTTCAGCAGTTGAAACGTTTATCGACCCAGTTATTGATGTGACCGGTAAGGCTGTTCTAGACGGCGTTCCGCCACAACAAACGGTGGTCATCGATCAATCATCCGGACTTTTAGCCACGGAGCGCACACCAGCTAGATTACGTGAAGAAAAAATCTGTGGTGAATATCACGAAATCTTATTCTACGTTGATCGATCAGATCCGCGTGGCCCAGTGCCAAGCGATCCAGCCAAAGACCCGTACTATCAACCCTGGGAAGATTCTTTGACTTCATACATTACTCGTTACAATGAAACGAAAAAGCCAGAAGACCCGGTAATGGAAGTTTGCGACATACCAACTGAATCTGACGACTTGCACGTCGAAAAAAATATTCCTGAGATCAATTTAATCTCACCTAGTAAAAATAACGACGTAGGACGATCCTTTGATGTTAATTTAGAAACTAACTCACGACGTGGAGTAGTCCGTATTGAGTACTTAATTGATGGCATAATTATTCGTACTAGCTCAAATACCTCTGGCACCAATTTAACTCTGCCAAGTTGGGTGCAAAAAGGAAAACATACTTTTACCGCCACCGCTTACGATGACGTTGATAACTCAGCATCTGACGAAACAAGCATCAACGTGACAGAGGCTGGTTCGCTACAAAGTTTAGCCATCACTAATCCGTTTGCTAATCAAACGATTGAAAAGACCGGCGTGCCATATGTCATTGTTTTGGAAGTGCCTAATTCGTTTGGTGTTTCAAAAATTGTGGTCGCCGTTCAAAATACTGTCACCGGTGCTACGGAGGTTATCAGCGAAGTGACTTCCCCAACTTCACTAACTACCATCAATTGGACGCTCGGTGCCGAAGGCGAATACCTCATCTCCGCCACCGCCACGTTAACCGACAGTTCAACCATTGATGCCTCACCAGTAAAAGTGCTAGTCAAAGAGGCGAGATAAAAATATGAAATATATAGTAATTTTTTTCGATGCGGATGGTGTTTTAGTAAAATCTAAACGTCTTTTTAGTGAACAGTTACAAGCTGAATTTGGAATCGATGCCGAAAAACTTCAGCCATTTTTCAAAGGCGTCTTTCGGGAATGCTCGACTGGAAAAGCTGATCTTAAAGAAGAACTAAAAAAAGTTATTGTTGATTGGGGTTGGAATGGAACTGTCGAAGAATTAATGCAATTCTGGTTCACTAGAGGAACCGAAATTGATGCCGATGTTGCAGAGTTGATTCGGGAACTACGAGCAGCCGGCACCCGAGTCTATATTACGACTGATAATGAAAAATATCGTGGTGAGCATCTTCAGCAAACACTTGGAGATGGCAAACTCGTCGATGGAGTCTTTTATTCAGGCGAAATTGGTTATATAAAAAAGAACCCTGAATTTTTTAAAGCCGTTCACTCAGCAATCGGAAATATTCCATTAAACAACGCTCTATTCATCGATGACGATGAGAAAAATATTGAGGTGGCTAAACAATTTGGCTTCGATGTTTTTCTTTATACAAATTTAGATGAACTAAAACAATTGCTCGCTGAATAATTATGCATAATCACGCACCGACAAATTATCAATGCCCAATCTGCCTAGCAATTGAAGGGATAGAAAATGAAAATACCTGGATCAAACCAGCAGATATTTTTTATCGTGACGATTTAGGAAAATACCGGCAAAATACCGAAAATACCGGGGTCAGGTCTTTACACTTCACAAAAGCAAAATCCCTTAACAATTTCAATAATAAAACACCACAATTTAATATTTGTGGTGTTTTATCTAAGAAATACTCAATGTGAAATGTGAAGACCTGACCCCCCATTATTGCCGAATAGGCATGACGACGTACTGATACTTATCGGCGCCGATTACTGGAGAAACGACGCATGGATTGCTAGCATCAATTACTTTTAAAACTACCTTTTCTCCGCCCATAGCATTAAGGCCGTCGAGTAAGTACCGATAGTTTAGTGTGATTTTATTAGCGTTGCCCCTTACTTCGCCAGTAAGAACGGCGGTATTTTCCCCTCTCGTTGCATCATTAGCTGAAAGCTCCATTGTGTTGGCGGCTGAGTCGATGGTCACCGCCACATCGAAAAGGCCGGTTTTAGAAAACAAACTAACCGTTTTAACCGCCTGGGCCAGCGCCGAACGCTCAAGAGTTATCTCGGTCGTGGCCGTTGTTGGAATAATTTGGCGGTAATCTGGATATTTTCCCTCTATCGTTCTTGAGGTTAGTTCGACGGTACCAAAACGGAAAACGATCTGACTATCAGCAACCTCAACTTCCAGCGCATCTGGCGCCTCAACGTCCTCTTTAAAGACGCTAATAATGCGACTGAGCTCTGATAGCGTTCGTTGTGGAACGATTACGTCACGTCGCGCTTCGGTTGGTACCTTAAGCTTCACAATTACCTCAGCTAAGCGATAACTATCGGTAGCAGCTAAAACAACACCACCCTTACCGGCCGCTTCATGCCCAAAAGATACAAAAACGCCAGATAGTTCGGGTCGTGATTCATTAGTAGCTGTGGCAAACAAAACCTGTGAAAGTGCCGATTTCAAATCATCAACCAAAATTGAATATTTTTGCCCCCCGGTCACCGGTGGTACTAATGGAAACTCCGAGGCTGGAATTCCTTTAATTTTTGTTTTTGAGGTTCCGCAACTAACCGCTAAGGCATCATCGTATAAATCAACATCAACGCGTTCGTTTGGTAGTAAAGAAACGTAATCAAAAAATAATTTTGACGGCACTGTGTATTCTCCTTGTTGCTCAATCTTTCCCCGAACGTTACAGGTAATCGCAATTTCAAGATTAGTTGAGATTAGTTTTAGTCCTCCATCATCAGCTCTTAAAAGAACGTTATTAAGAATTGGGAGGTTAACATTTTTTGTCCCTACGTGGCTCGTAATGGCCAAACCGCGATATAGGTTTTCTCGAGTGCAGGAAAGTTTCACAGTGTCTTGTTATTAATTTTTTATATCTAGAGAAAAGGCGGTAGTAATAAGGCCTGTGTGTGAAGTGGGAAAGTCGATTTTTTTGCTTAACTGCGCGACTCCTGTGCTTGTGGAAATGTGGGTTAGTGGTGTTTGTGACTGTGTTGTGGCTGTGGACGAGTTTTTGTTTGGTTTGGCGGTGGATAATTATCACTACTTATCAACCGCTTTGTCCCGAAGTTATGAACATGAAAACTGGTGACAAATGCTTCAGGTACTAGGAGCGGGTGGCAGACAAGAAAACGTACTTACTGGTACGTAGACGCAGTCTGACAGGACCTGCGACAACGTAGATGAATATTTGGCACGGCTTCAACAAGCATAGATTTTTTGCTTAATTAACTCCAGATCCCTTTTTAGCTGTTCGTCTTCTTTGGCTTGGCCGTTGATTTTTGAATAGGCGTGCATGGCTGTGGTGTGATCTCGTCCACCAAGCTCATTACCAATCGATGGATAGGAGATCTTCATTTCTTCGCGTAGCAAGAACATAATAATCTGACGCGGGAAGGCTAAGCGCTTTTCCCGGCTTTTGCCAAGAACATCGCCGATATCGATATCGAAGTACTCAGAAACTGTTTGGATGATGTGTTTTGGTGAGACAGTTTTTTTATTGTTGCCGGCCTCAAAGCTAGAAAGTAGCGGTTTGACGCTTTCGAGCGTAGCTTCAATGCCTTTGAAGTGGTGATAGGCAATGATTTTGTTAAGCGCTCCTTCGAGCTCGCGAACGTTAGCCGAAATTATTGAGGCGATGAAATGTAGAATTTCGCGATCGAGCTCGACGCTTTTTTCTTGGCACTTAATTTGTAAAATAGCGATCCTAGTTTCTAGGTCCGGTGCTCCAACATCAACTAGCATGCCCCACTCTAAACGCGAAAGAAGACGTTTTTCTAGGCCGGCGATCGCCTTTGGTGGTCGATCTGAAGAGATGACAATTTGTTTGTTGATCTGGTGGAGGGCGTTGAAGGTATGAAAGAATTCTTCCTGTGTGCCCTCTTTGCCGGTAATAAATTGAATATCATCAATGAGCAACAGATCGACATTGCGGTAACGATCCTTAAATTCTTTAGCTTTACCACTACGAACCGCCTGAATAAAATCGTTGGTAAACTGTTCGCAAGAAACGTAGATGACCTTGGCTTTGGGTGTACGTTTAATGATTTCGTTGCCAATAGAATGCAAAAGATGGGTTTTTCCTAAACCAACATCACCATAAATAAAGACCGGATTATACGTTCCGCCCGGTTGAGCGGCCACGGCTTGAGCGGCGGCATGAGCGAGTTCATTTTGTTTACCAACAACGAAGGTATCGAAAGTGTGGGCTGGGTTGATTGTTAGGTCATGTGGTTTTTGACCGTCGTCATCAAAATAGGTGGTGAAGCCTAGGTCTTCTGCTGGCAAGACTGTATTTTGCGTTTCGGTCGCCGTGGAAATCGGAACTATTTTCGGTGAGGCTTCTTCTGGAATTTTTAATTCGAAGGTAATCGGTTTGGCTTCTGAGATTTTTGTCTCGATGCTATATGTGAGATTGCGGAAATTTTGCTTGGTGATGTTGTGAAGTGAGTCGAGTATTTCTTTGTGGTATTTTTTCTCTAACCAAGCCTTGGTGAAGTTATTCGGAACACCGATGATTATGCCGTTTTCGCCGAATTGGGCAATAAAGGTATTGCGAAACCAGGTGGTGAAATGAGCTTTGCTCAACTTGAGCTCCAGCTCACCCAAGGTTGCTTGCCACAGTTCGTGAGTGTTCATAGGAAAAAGTGAGTACACGAAAACTTTACGGAACTAGTGACAAATTTTCAGATGCTAGGCGCGGGTGGCAGGCAAGGAGACGTACTAGCACGTACGGCGACGATGCCTGACAGGACCCGCAACAACGCAGATGAAGATTTGGCACGGTTCCGATTAATCGACGACAGTGAGATTGTATCCCAACTTATCAACAGGTGCAAAGTGTACACAAGGTGCATCAAACTGTGGACAAGCTGCGGATAAGCCGGAGTTTGTACCCAGTCATTGACGGTTTTGACCCAGAATGGTATTCTCTGACCACTTTTAATTAAGCGCTTTAAGCCAGGTATATGCCTCTTAGAACATACCAGCCAAAGAAGCGCCGCCGCGCCAAAGTGCACGGCTTCCGATCCCGAATGAAATCGAGCACCGGAAGAACGGTTTTAGCTCGCCGCCGCGCCCGAGGGCGCAAGCGACTAGTCGTTAAAGCGCGTCCTAGATAGTAGGATTTGAAGAAAAGAGGGCTTGTCCCTCTTTTCTTGTATACTGATATTAATATGTTGTCTGCCCAGAATCGCTTACGTCATGACCAAGATTTTAAAGCCGTTTTTGCTTCGGGTAAATCGGTTTTTGATCCGATGTGTGGGATTAAGTTTGCGAAAAATAAGCATCAGTTTTCTAGGTTTGCCGTAGTTGTGGGTACTAAGGTTAGTAAGAGCGCTGTGGTGCGCAATCGAGTACGCCGACAGTACCGAGCTATTTTGCGTGAGAACCTAGCGAACATTGCTCCGGGATTTGATGTGATGTTATTAACCTCGAAACCAGCCATACTACCGACATCTGCCGAAAAAAAAGAAAAGTTGATGACGGTATTTAAGAAGGCTCGGTTGTTAGTATGATGTTTTGGCGAAAATTAGCCGTTTTGCCAATCGTGCTTTATCAACGCACATTGTCTTTTGATCACAGTCCGTTTAAAGTTTTTTATCCACACGGCTACTGCCAGTTTTACCCATCTTGTTCTGAATACTGTCGGCAGGCGGTGTTAAAAGACGGCATTGTTAAGGGATTTATCAAAGGATTGTGGAGATTATTGCGTTGTCACCCGTTTTCTAAAGGAGGCGTTGATCCAGTTTAGGAATATTTGGCAAAGATAAGTGTTTGATGGGGGTATTGTGCCCTCTTTTGATATCCACAGCACTTTTAGGCAAATCTAACTTATCCGCAATGAAGTGGATAAGTTCGGCATTTGCCCTTCCTTCCTTGGCCGGCGCCTTAATAGCAATCCTAACCGTTCCCTCATCCATCCAGCCGAGTACCTTGTTTTCACGGGCATTTGGTTTTACATGGACGGTGAGGATCATAAAGTGACAAGACTAAGCCTTGGCCATTTGCCAAAGATTATTGAAAAGATTGAGCTGGCCTTGGACTAAATCGCAATTTTTAATGCGAATGGCGGTGACTGGACGAGTATCTGTTGAGTAAATGATATTTAAAACCGTGTTGGCCTGCGAGTAAATATGCACACCTGCCGGGTTTTCTATTTCATCTGATAAATAGCGGACTTCGTAAATCCCTTCGTTGGCGACATCATCAGCAATGGCTTGGCGCTGAGACTCATAAGAAATCATCTTAACCAGAATCCCCTGTTGTTTGGCGATGTGATGATATTTTTTCCAAATTGGTCGCATGGTATTTTGCATGAACGTTTCTCCGCCAGTGCCTAAAACGTAAATTGTTGATGCTTTATTTTGTTGGCGGATCAGGCTGGTGAGCAAGGTTAGATATTCGTCATTTCCTTGATGAACAGTTATTTCTTGGGTTTCTTGCGATGAAAGCTCTTGAATTGCTTGGGTAACTTCAAGAGCTTTTTCAGATTTATCTTGAAATTCTTCCTTTAAAACCGATGGATCAGAC
>CAYPRR010000040.1:0-7183 GCA_964413245.1 uncultured Gammaproteobacteria bacterium | reverse complement strand
GCGCAACTTCGCGCATCGCATATTCAGAAATTTCCCCAGACAAGATAAATTTTTCGATGTCCTGGTTTTTCACCAGAATTTCATAAACACCAACTCGTCCTTTATAACCAGTTTGATTGCACTTCTCACAACCCACCGGTCCCAGAAATTTTAAGTTTGAAGTATCAACTTTGGCTTCACCAGAAGCTTCCGGAATAGTTTCCAATTGTTTTTTTACAAGAACTAGATCGTCGGCTGGGATTTCTACTGGTTTTTTACATTCTACGCATAGGCGACGGATCAGACGCTGACCCATGATGCAATTAAGCGCTGGTGCTAACAAGAAGGCTTTTACGCCCATAGAGAGGAAGCGGGGAACAGCTCCGGCGGCATCGTTCGTATGGATTGTTGAAAGCATCAAGTGACCGGTCAGTGCCGCTTGAATGGCGGTTTCAGCGGTTTCTAGATCGCGGATTTCACCGACCATGACGATGTCCGGGTCTTGGCGCAAAATTGAACGCAAACCTTTAGCAAAGGTGTAATCTCTCGACGGATCAATTTGTGATTGGTTGACGCCTTCAAGTTTGTATTCGATTGGATCTTCCAAGGTGATAATTTTTACGCCTGGTTCGTTTAAGTGTTTGAGCACAGCGTAAAGCGTAGTGGTTTTACCGGAACCAGTTGGACCGGTGGTCACAATCATGCCGTGTGGCTTTTCGATTTCGTTGACCAAACGCTTCAGGGCAGAAGTGCGGAAACCAAGCGATTCAAAGCCAAGTTCGGCGGCTTCTGGGTTCAAAATACGCATAACCACGGATTCACCCCAAGTGGTTGGTAAAGCAGAAACACGAACATCGAGATTTTTACCTTTTTCGTAAATGGTGAAACGGCCGTCTTGTGGTTTATCGTTAACGTTGATTTTGAGTCCGGAAATCAACTTGATACGGTTAATGATCTGTTTCCATTTCTCAACATCAATAGTTGAAATTTCCTGCAAGATTCCATCGACACGTAGTCGAACTACGATGCCATGTTCTTCCGCCTCGATGTGAATATCGGAAGATTTAACTTTCAAAGCAGCTGCAACGATTATGATGAGTAGATCTGTAGTGGAAGCGGAATTCAGTATCTTTGCAATATCGGCCATGTTATTCATCTGTGCTTGATATTTTTCTAAATCTTCTGGTTTTATTTCTACACCCTTAATGGTGGCCTTGAATTTTGGTAGGGTTGAATAGAGCTTAATAGCATGAATAAATCCATCTTCTGAAATTTTATAAATCTCGGTGTGAGTTTTATTACGTTCTTCCAGTTGAAATACGATTTCTTTAACTTTGGCGTTGTCTGGATGAACGGCTCCAATGCGTAATTCTGGTCCTGTGAATAAAAAAGGAATGGCTTGTAGTTCACGAGCTTGTTCTTCTGGTAATAAACGTAAGGCATCAGAGCTAATAGGGAAGCCTTTTAAGTCTATATATTGCAGTCCAAGATTAGTGGCTTCTTTTTTCGTTTCAATCTCCTTACCATGCAATCCAATGTTGGATATTTTCTCTTTTAATTTTTCTTCAGAAGTTTGAATTCCTTGGCCGGAAATTTTGACCGAAACAACAGGTGCCTTAACAAAAGATTTTGCTACTCCAGTAGATTGGGTAGGTTTCGATTTTTTCATTAAATCTTCAATTGACGGTAAATCTGTGCTCATATTATTTACGGAAAGGTTTCAGGAAAGCGCGAGTGGCGTGTTCTATTGCTGGAATAAGCCTTAATTTATCGGTTTTTTCCGAAGCTTCAACCCAAACGGAATAATTGAAGAGCGTAGAGATTCCACCGTAGCAAATTATAAGCAGGACGCCCATGGAGGACGTGAAGACTGCGATAATGCCGGCCATTAGTAGTAATCCTGCTTTGAGCGCCAGTGCTGCTAAAACCGAGAGGCAAATAGTAATGCCAAAGAATATTATAGCTAATAATGTTGAAGCTAGAAAATTAATAACAAATAGAATTAGTGAAAGTTCACTAAAAAATATCCAGTGATCACGGACAGCACGGACACTGTGGTGCCAAGCAATGATTATACCTTCGTCGCGACGAATCACATTCACCAGGCAAAGCATGCCAAGCAAATTAACCATCAAGGCAAACGGCAGTATTAATGCGTAAACAGCGACGTATACGAAGAAGTTAATTTCCAGCGTTGCGGTGAGCAACAGCGAGAGGAGCACGGCCGTTAAGCCGAAGAGAATCGCGGTAATAATGGCTACGATTAGGTTGATAGCTAGAAGACGAACAAGATGGAGGTGATGGAGATACTTAGCTAAATCTTTAAAGCCAAGATGTGGTTTGTTTTTAGCACCACGGATCGCGGACATTAAGGCGAGTTGTTGTGAGCCAAGTACACCAACTGCAATAACAATCATCAAGATTATTAGAACTATAGCGGTCAGCCAAAGTCTTAATGGTCCTGCGGCTATTAATGTCTTAAGATAGTCTTGTGCCCATGGATATTGGTTAAAGAATTCAGAAATACTTGCCCAGGAAATCAATTTCTGTGGCGAGACGCGCCAAAAAGTTTGAAAAACGTTTTCAAAAACTGTGCCGGTGTTGGCGAGGCCAGCGAGCGCCGCCAAAAACCACAATTCTTTGTGGCGCCAGGCGGTGTGCCAAGCACGGAGCATTATATCTGCGTATAATTTAATACTTTCTCTAAAAGTTTTTGGATCAGTCATAAAATAAAATAGCTCAATGTAATGATTATACACTGAGCTATCTTGTTTTACACGCTAGTTGCACCAGCTTTTACTTTTTTGCTTGGCCCGACGATTTTTTCGAAGACTTCTTTTTCGATAGTTTCTTTTTCCAGAAGTTCTTTAACGACATCGTCGAGCTTTTTGCGGTTGGCTTTGATTATCTCGTTAGCCTTGGCGAGTGCTTCAGTTAAGAGTCGAGTAACTTCGCCATCAATTTCTTGCGCCGTTTTTTCTGAGTAGTCACGGCTCTCACCAAATTCTTTACCTAAGTAGATCATTTCTTGATGTTCGCCGTACGTTCGAGGTCCGAGCTTGTCACTCATACCGTAGCGGGTAACGAGATGTTTGGCGGTGCGGGTGGCTTTTTCTAAGTCACTGGAAGCACCGGTGGTCATATCGCCGAAGATTTCTTTTTCGGCTGCGTAGCCACCAAGCATCATCGAAAGGTCTTCGATAAATTCCTGGCGGAAGTGCATCTTTTTATCTTCCGATGGCAGACTCATGGTGTAGCCGGCGGCCTGACCCCGTGAGATGATCGAGATTTTGTGGACATCATCACAGAACGGCAACAGATGACCAACAACGGCGTGACCAGCTTCGTGGTAAGCGGTGATCTTTCGTTCTTCATCAGACAAGACACTGCTCTTACGTTCTGGTCCGAGCATGACTTTTTCGATGGCTTCTAAGATGTCGGCTTGAGAAATCGATTTTTTATTGCGACGAGCTGTGAGGATAGCGCCTTCGTTCATGACGTTCATTAAGTCGGCTCCAGAAAAACCGATGGTTCGCTCAGCAATACGCTTCAAGTTCACGTCCTCACCAAGTGGCTTTTTGTCGGCGTGGATTTTGAGAATCGCTTCACGATCTTTTAGGCTTGGTAGGTCTAGGGTGACGCGACGGTCAAAACGACCTGGGCGCAACAAGGCGGAATCAAGAACATCAGGACGGTTAGTAGCAGCAACAACGATCACACCGAGGTTGGCTTCGAAACCATCCATTTCGACCAAAATTTGGTTGAGTGTTTGTTCGCGTTCATCGTGACCGCCGCCAGTACCAGAACCGCGCTGGCGACCCACGGCATCAATTTCATCAATAAAGATAATGCATGGTGCCGCCTTTTTCGCTTTGGCAAATAAATCACGAACACGTGAAGCACCAACACCAACGAACATTTCCACGAATTCTGAACCAGAAATATGGAAGAAGGGAACGTTGGCTTCACCGGCCACAGCGCGGGCCATCAAAGTTTTTCCAGTTCCCGGTGGGCCCATCAACAAAACACCTTTAGGAATTTTGGCGCCGACGTCAGCATACTTTTTTGGTGACTTCAAGAAGTCGACAATCTCATGTAGTTCTTCTTTGGCTTCAATAGAACCGGCAATGTCATCGAAAGTTAAACGGCCTTTTTTGCCAGAAAATTCCCTAGCACGTGATTGGCCAAAGGTCATCGCTCGATTGTTAGCGCCCTGCATTTGGCGCATCACAAACCAGAAGACAATCACAAAGCCAACTAAGAATAAAAGCGTTGGCAAAAGTGATCGAGTTAAAGAAGTGGCGGCACTGGGTTCTTTGACTTCAGTGGCGACCGTGGCGAGTTTTTCGGATGTTACGCCGTAGTTGGAAAGCAATTCTGAAAGTGACTGACTGGATTCTTTTTTGGCTGTGAAGTCTTGGCCGTCACGAGTGTGAATAGAGAGTGTATCTTCAACGACGGTAATCTTTTCGATTTGATCAGCATTAATTTTCTCCACTAGAGATGATGTGCCGATGACTTCCGGCGGAGTACTCTTTAAATCGATTGATGAAAAAACGAGACCAGAAATTAAGACGACTGCCAAGAAGATAACGATGTTTTTAGATAATGGCTTCATAAGTGGAGTTATTCTGTCAGAAACACAAAGGCAGGTCAACTGACCCGCCTTCAATGTTCCGTCTTAGCTTTCTAGTCCTTTGAGTGAAAGTCCTAAACGGTGTTCTTTTGGCTCAACGGAGACGATTTTGAATTTCATGGTGCTGCCGATGGTGGCGATCTTAGTCACGTCATCGACTGGCTTGTCTGAAAGCTCACTAACGTGAGCGAGGCCATGGATGTCTTGATCAAGTTCGACGAAGAGTCCGAATGGGTTGACCTTTAAGACCTTACCTTCGACGGTGTCGCCGATTTTGTAACGATCTTCAACACCGCGCCATGGATCATCAATCAACTTTTTCATTGAAAGGAAGATTTTGCTACCTTCGATACCGATGATTTCAGCTTCGACGGTTTCACCAACCTTCAAGATGTCGCGTGGGTGATCAATACGTTGCCAAGCAATTTCTGAGATGTGAACCAAACCTTCCAGTGGTGAGGCTTCTCCACTTGGGAAGAATTTTACGAAGGCGCCGAAATCGGCTAGGGCGGTGACTTCACCTTTGATTAGTTGTCCAACCTTTATCATCGAAATGATGTTTTCCTGTTCGCCTTCCCAAACGGCTTTCTCTGAGAAGATCAACTTTTCGTCGTTCTCATCCATGTCGAGAATCTTGGCGTTGATGATCATGCCTTCAAAGCTCTTGAGCTTATCAAGGATTTTCTGTTTGTCGCCACCCGTTACTCGAGGGTAGTGTTCTGGCGCCAACTGGGAGACTGGCAAGAAGCCGGTCAAGTTGCCAAAGCGAACGAGCAAACCACCTTTGTTAGCATCGATAACTTTAATCTGACAAACGATGGCTTTTTTGAAGGAGTCGCGCAATTCGTCCCAGGCTTTCTTGTTACCAGCAAAGCGGAACGAAAGTTCCATTTCACCATTTTCGTTTTCTAAGTCGATCACGGTCGCTTCGACTTCATCACCGGATTTCAAACCTTGGTAAGCGGCGCCTTGAGCGTAGAGCTCACGACCACGAACCACACCAGTGGTTAAGCCCAAGATGTCCACGCGGACTTCACGGCCTTTGGTTGAAAGCACCTTGCCTTTAACGCTGTCGCCAACTTTTGGAACTTGAAAAAATTCGCCCTGCTCCAAAAGAGAGGCGAGATCTTGGGTGGTTGCTGATTTGTCGGTCATAGTGTTTGGCCGGCCAACAGCCGAGTTGAGCTCGGGGTTAGACGGGATTAAGGGTTAATTGACTGGGGCGAGTTTAGCTTAAAGCTTGATTTTGGTCAAGGTTCAGGGTAGGTTTTGAGTGCCCATCAATTAGGAGGCTACCTTGTCTACTCTCAACCTGCACAGCGTTTCTTCATTCGTATCATTCCTGGATTACCTGCGAGCGCATCAACCAGGGGATGAGTCAATGATCTTGGTCAACGATCGTCACAACAGCACTGGCGAATTTGTGGATCGATTTGGCCAGACGATCGGACTGAACGCCGATTTTGACGGCACCGTTCACCCAAGTAATCAGTGGAGGGCGGTTCGTGAGTTGATGACGCCGAAAAGTATCGCGGATGAAGCAAAGGATCTGCAGGGGTATCTTTCTCGCAAGAGGCACGACAACGCAGAGGACATTTCGTTCATCTTGCGTTCAGTCGAACGAATGCGTGGAATCACGGCACCAAATATTCGAAACTTGGTACGGTCTTTACCACCTCGGCCAAGTGCGATGGAGCTGATCAGCGGATTTGATCCTCAGAACGTAGCCATTACCAGTTTTGGCACGCAAGATCTCATCCGGGAATGGCTTATTTTCCATAGGGCGAAAAAAGATCTTTCGATGGTAGCAATTTTCGCACTGCGGTTGGCCTGGAAGCAGTCACCACGCGGTTACGTGATTGACGGTTGCTTTCCGGAAACGGTGGTAACCGATGGCAACAAAGGTTACGTTCGTGACATATTCTGCGCCAGGCGTCAGATAAAACCAAGCCAACTACTGGTACTCGGCGATGCGCCAACCGACGTGTTGATGATGGACCTGGAAAATGTCGGCGTTCTCATCATTCCAAAGATTGATCCTGATCCGGGTCGGATGAGTTACCGCCTGGCAGGACTACAGAAGCTCTGGCCTAGAGTTAGCGCCGTACTCCTTACTGGTGAAGACGGTAGTCTCATGCCTCTTGTTCAGCTTCGCGCTGGCCGTTAGTCCTCCGCTCGTTACCGCCAGGTACCGAGCGCTTTTTTATGGTAAAATATCCTTATATGTCACATCCACACGTTTCATTTCTAGCTGAGCTTCAAATTGCGATCGATAAGATGAGGCATTACGCGATGCCTGATTTAATTGAGGCGGCGCAAAAGAAACATGATGAATTACTGGCTAACGAAACGGTTACGGAGCAAGAAATACACGTTGCATTGAGTGATATTGGCCGACGTGAGTATCCATTTCGCAAGGCTTATCATGATTTGTGTGCTGGTGATGAAGAGCAACGTTTACAATCGTTGGTACTCGAGCGGTTGGACGAAAAGGTAAAAAATAAAGTTTTGGAACACACTAAACATGGTGTGTTGATCGATGATTATGTAAAGAGCAGATTATTTGAA
>CAYPRR010000039.1:0-7253 GCA_964413245.1 uncultured Gammaproteobacteria bacterium | reverse complement strand
ACTTGAGCGATTTGTAATTCAACAACGTCGGCAATTTGATCTTTGCTTAAACCGTGGAAGAAAATGATTTCATCAATGCGGTTTAAAAATTCTGGTTTAAACTGTTCGCGCAACATTTCCAACACTCGATGTTTAGCTTGTTTTTCTTCGTTGGGCTGGCCGTCATCGTCGCTAAAACCGATATCAACTTTTTTACCGGAGGAGAGAATTACATCCGAGCCAACGTTACTGGTCATAATGATAATTGTATTCTTAAAGTTGATCTTTCGGCCTTTAGCATCGGTGACATGACCATCGTCTAAGACTTGCAGAAGTGTGTTGAAAATATCTGGATGTGCTTTTTCGATTTCATCAAACAGCACGACAGAATATGGACGACGACGAATAACTTCGGTGAAGTGACCGCCTTCATCGTAACCAATGTAGCCTGGTGGGGAACCAATCAATTTACTGACCGAATGCTTTTCCATGTATTCCGACAAAGCGTTTTCGTCATTGAACATGAATTCAGCTAGAGCTTTAGCAAGTTCAGTTTTTCCAACACCAGTTGGACCCAAGAAGATGAATGATCCGATCGGTCGCTTTTCTTCACTGATGCCGGCCCGTGAACGTCGAAGTGCATTAGAAACCGCTTTAATTGCTTCGTCCTGTCCAACGACTCTGGCCTTAAGAGCATCGTCCATCATAGCGAGTTTCGCCATTTCACTTTCCAACATTTTTGAAACAGGAATGTGTGTCCAACGGGCCACAACGGTAGCAATTTCTTCTTCAGAAATTTCTTCCTTGAGTAATCCTCGTTCGGCTTGGAATTTTTTTAGTTCGTCATTTTTCTTTTTTAGTTCATCGCGTTTTTTTGGAATCGCTCCGTAGCGTATTTCAGCACAACGTTCCAAGTTTCCTTGCCGTTCGCAGGCTTCAGATTCAGAAGCTAGCTTATCAATTTCGTTTTTTACATCGCGCATCGCTTGGATCAGTGATTTTTCACTAGTCCAACGTAATTCTAAATCACGAGATTTTTCTTTAACATCGGCGATGGCTTTTTCAACTTCCTTTAATCGCTCCTTAGCTTCCTTGGCTTCTTCTTTGAGCAGTGATTGTTTTTCGATTTCTAAGCGCATTTGTTCACGCTTCTGACGGTCCAGTTCTTCTGGCATAGAATCAATCTGCATACGTAAACCAGCCGCCGCTTCATCGATTAAATCAATTGCCTTATCTGGCAAAAAGCGATCGGTAATGTAGCGAGCTGAGAGTTCTGAGGCCGCCACAATTGCCGCATCACTAATACGAACGCCGTGATGAATTTCATATTTTTCTTTAATGCCACGCAAAATGGCGATGGTATCTGGCACGCTTGGCTCTTCAACTCGAACTGGCTGAAAGCGACGTTCTAGCGCTGCGTCTTTTTCCACATATTTTTGATATTCCTTGATAGTGGTGGCGCCAATCACTCGAATCTCACCACGAGCTAAAGCTGGTTTTAACATGTTAGAAGCGTCCATTGGGGATTCGTCACCCTTGCCAGCGCCAACTAAGGTGTGAAGCTCATCGATAAACAAAATTATTTTACCATCAGCGTTTTCGATTTCTCGAATTACCGCTTTTAATCGCTCTTCGAATTCGCCTCGGAATTTTGTGCCGGCAACTAAAGCGCCAAGATCAAGAGAAACAATTTCTTTGTCTTTTAGCATGCCTGGAACATCACCAGCGATAATTCGTTGAGCCAAACCTTCAACCACAGCTGTTTTACCAACACCGGCTTCACCAATCAGCACTGGATTATTTTTGGTGCGTCGAACTAAGACTTGCATGACACGGCGAATTTCTTCTTCACGTCCAATCACCGGGTCAAGTTTTCCTTTACGGGCACGTTCGGTAAGATTTAAACTGTACTTTTCCAAAGCGTTTAGTTTAGCTTCTGGATGATCGGAATCAATTTTTTGACCAGCTCGTAAACCTTTGAGTGCTGTTAGGATGGCGACTTCAGTGATGCCGTGTTTGGTGAGTAGAGCACCGATTTGTTTATCGCTAAAAAGGCCAAGCAGTAAGTGTTCAGTGGAAATAAAACTATCGCCAAAATCTTTGGCTCGTTTAGCAGAGAGTTGTAATGTTTTAGCGACGGCTGGCGATAGTAGAACTTGAGTCGGAAAACCGTCCTTGATTTCACCGCTTGGAATTAAGGAATCTAGGATCGCATCAACATTGAGTCTGATGGCTTCGATGCTAACGTTAATTTTTTGCAAAATTGTAAAGACGATGCCGTCGTTAGCCGTAACTAAGGCCGCCAATAAATGGATGGCATCAATACCTTGTTGGCCATTACCGTTAGCCAAGGCTTGTGCAAGTTGGATGGTCTCCTGCGATTTGGATGTAAAATTGTTTGGTAACATAATAATTGATGTACAGGTTAGCACTCGTTAGTATGGACTGCTAAATTGAACTAGTCAAGAATTTTTGATAGAATGTATATATGACTTTCAAAAAAGCTTTTTTATTAATCGGTGCAGTGTTGTTGGCGCATGGACTTGGGTTAATTTTTCACTTGTACGATTTTTTGACTTGGTATGATGTTCCGCTTCATCTGGGTGGGGGATTTGCTATGGGTGCATTAGGTTTGGCGATTTGGAATGAAGGAATTTCTGGTGTGGTTTTTAAATCAATATTTAAAAAACATTTAGAATTTTGGATTGTTCCATTGTTTGTGATCAGTTTTGTTGCTTTGATTAGTGTGCTTTGGGAAATGCATGAATTTTTGTTGGACGTTTTTTATTCAGCGGTGATTCGTCAACCGGGTGTACAGGATACGATGTCGGATTTCTTTAATGATCTGGCAGGCGGTTTGTTGGCGATTGGAATTTTTTATCGCAAGTAGTTTATGGGTTTTGATATTTTGGGTGTTCGGGTCGATAATCTAAGCCCTGATCAAGTCAGTGCTAATTTTCGTCGTTGGCTAGGCGGATTTGAACAAAAGATGGTGGTGACGCCGAACCCAGAATTTATTTTAGCAGCTGCGCAGGATTTGGATTTTCAACAAATTTTAAATGACGCGCATCTTTCTTTGCCCGATGGTATTGGACTGCGTTACGCTGTCAGAGCTTTGCACGATGATTATTTGGAACATCGTCAGACTGGCGTCGATACTTTAAAACAGTTGGCACAATTATGTGGCGAGACTGGGTCGCGATTAATGCTTCTGGGCGGTCGCCAAGGTAGTGCTGGTCGTGCAGCACAGGCTTTACGAAAATTATATCCAAAGTTAGATGTCATTCCAGTTGAACCCGGAGAAATCATTTTTCATGAAGGTGAACCTGTTTTGGCCGGAGCCTTGGTTCAGAAGTTACGCCAATTTGAGCCGGTGGTTTTGGCAGTTGGTTTGGGTCAGATCAAACAAGAAAAGTTTTTAAAAAAGTATTTGTCAGAATTACCAAGTGTAAAGATTGCAATCGGTGTTGGCGGTGCTTTTGACATGCTTGCAGGCGATCGCAAAAGAGCACCAAGAATTTTACGATCAATGGGCTTGGAATGGTTATGGAGATTGCTCATTGAGCCTAAAAGATGGTTTCGAATTTGGCAGGCGGTGATCATCTTTCCTTTAGTGGTGGCTTGGTATACGATGCGTCGGCGACACTTTTTGCGGTCGTGCGCTCGAGTTTTACCGTCCGTTATTAGGCAATTAAGCAAGCGTTGAGAATGTTGAAGTTGCTGAAAATGTTGATTAATTAATAGATTAACAATTTCAACAAGGTAATCCGATCCAACATATTCAACAGTTTCAACAAATATTTTATGAGTACAAGAACTCGAATCGCACCATCACCAACTGGCTACATGCATATTGGTACGCTTTCGACGGCTTTATTTGATTATTTTTTGGCTCGTCAGGCGGGTGGTCAATTTATTATTCGCATTGAAGATACGGATCGTGAACGGTTGGTTCCGGGCGCCGTTGAAAATTTATTACAGACCTTCAAGAATCTTGGAATCGAACATGATGAAGGTCCAGTTTTATTACCAGATGGTAGTTTAGGTCAAAAAGGCGCCTACGGTCCATATGTTCAGTCTGAGCGTTTAAGTTTATATAAACAGTACGCAGATCAATTGGTTGAACATGGCCATGCTTATCATTGTTTCTGTACTCGTGATCGATTAGATGCGATGCGAGCACAGCAGCAAGCGACTAAACAAACACCGAAGTACGATCGGTTCTGCGCTAAGCTATCTTCTGATGAAGTTAAAATGCGAATTGATCGTGGCGAATCATTTGTTATTCGCATGCGAATTCCTGAAGGGAAGACAGCATTCGATGACGCTATTCGTGGTCGTATTGAATTTGATAATCGTGACGTTGATGATCAGGTGATTATGAAGTCAGACGGTTTCCCGACTTATCATCTAGCGGTGATCGTCGATGACCACTTAATGAAGATCACACATATTATTCGTGGTGAAGAATGGCTTTCATCAACGCCCAAACACGTAATTCTTTACCAGATGTTTGGTTGGGATATGCCGGTTTTTGCGCATGCGCCATTATTGTTAAATCCTGATCGTTCAAAACTTTCAAAACGCCAGGGTGATGTAGCGGTTGAGGATTATTTGAAACGTGGTTATTTGCCAGCTACCTTGATTAACTTCGTAGGTACGTTGGGATTTAATCCAAAAGCTGATCAGGAGATTTACACTATCGAAGAATTGATCGCCCTTTTTGATTTATCGCGGGTCAATAAATCGGGTGCAGTTTTAAACATGGAAAAGCTGGACTGGATGAACAATCAGTATCTACAGTTACTGACCATCGATCAATTAGCTGAAGCGGCGCGACCGTTCGTTCAAGCTGATGTGAGTAGCGATCGTGTTCGTCGAGCTTTATATGCGGAACGTGCTCGAGTTAATCGTCTTGATGAACTACAGGTGCGCATTGATGCCTATTTATTGCAACCAAGTTTTGAGCCGGGGTTATTGGTTTGGCGCAAAGCTGATGCTACTGATGCTAAGAAGTCTTTAATTTTAATGCGTCAGCAAATTGAGAGTTTGTTGGATTTAGATTTTACGCAGGTTATCAATCTAGAAACTAAATTATTGGCCTTCATTAAAAATAGCGATTTGCAGAATGGTAATGTGTTGTGGCCATTGCGTGTCGCTTTGTCCGGACAGGAGAAATCGGCGACACCTTTTGAGTTTTTGTGGGCACTAGGACGCGAAGAATCTTTGGTCCGTATCGATCACGCTTTAAATTTGCTATAATCGACTCATGCCCAAATGGCTGATTCGTTACGTGGCTGTCATTTCGATTATAACGTCGCTAGCGGCGATTAATTTTGCTTTAGCCGCTGACGATTTGAATAAAGAAATCGCTGATCGTAAAGCACAAGTTGATCAGATTAATAAGCGCATGGATGATTATAAGAAGAAAATTTCTTTATATGCGAATCAGTCTGCCAGCTTAGCAAATGATTTAGAATTAATAGATAACCAATTAGGATTGATTAAACTTGATCTTGAAGCAACAGAAAAAAATATCGAATCGCAACAATTTAAAATTCAAATATTAGAAGAAAAAATTCGAACCGAATCACAAAAACTTGACGCTGAAAGGACAATGTTAAAAGAAATGGTCTTTGCATTACACGTTAGAGATAGTAAGGTTGGATTTTTAGCGGCAGTTTTCGGATCAGATAATTTTGATGAGCTATTTTCTGAAGTTGAATATTTAGAGAGCCTTAACTCTGATTTAAATGAAACTTTACATAACACAGAGGCAACAAAGGAAGATCTAGAATCGTCCAAAGTCGAGCAATCTGCGCAATTATCGGATCTTCAAGGGCTTAAGGACGATTTAAATTCCAATCAAACTGAGCTAGAACATCAACTGGAAGCTAAAAATGTTTTACTAACAACTACACAATCATCAGAATCACAATATCGAGTTTTGATGTCTGAAATGCGCCAGGAGCAATCGTATATTACATCGCAAATTATTAATTTGCAGAGAGAGATAGAGAAAAAAATAGCAGATTCAGATTTATCTGGTGATACTTCGGTGATGACCTGGCCAGTATCTGGGCCGATATTGACTGCACTTTTCCATGATCCAAATTACCCTTACCGTCATTTATTTGAACACTCTGGTTTAGATATGGCGGTACCTGTTGGAACGCGAGTAAATAGTTCGGCACCTGGTTATGTGGCTTGGGCCCGCGAGGGTAGATCGTATGGAAATTACATCATGATTATCCATTCTAACGGTTTAGCTACACTTTATGCTCACTTATCAAAAATTGGTGTCAAAGAGGGTCAATTTGTTGGTAGAGGAGAGGAGATCGGGCGATCGGGTGGTAAGCCTGGAATGCAGGGAGCTGGTTTATCAACTGGACCCCACGTTCACTTTGAAGTTAGATTAAATGGAATCCCGGTTAACCCACAGGCATATTTGCAGTGAGAAATTCTAGACTACACGGTAACCTTCCGTGTAGTCTAGAATTTTACAAGAGGGGACTAGTGTCGTAAAACGGTTAGCACGAAGTCTGTAGGGGCCGATCCTGGTATCGGCCCGTAAAAGATATTATCAAGGTTTGTTGCGTTCACCTTAGTTGCTCAATGTTCGGTCAGAATAGTCGGCCTGTGCTGTCCAGGCATAAATCCGTTATCGTCCGGGCCAGCGGTTCTGAGCCTACAGAACGCGCCGTCAACCTCACTCCTGCCGGATTGTAAGCCCAACGTCTCGGAACGACTTTTATAAATCATCTGACGAACGTAACGCTCAGCCTTCAGGCTTCGCGACCGTCCAACGCATTTGATTCTAGGGGTATGTAAGTACCTATGGGTTTTGGAAAAGTATCCTGTGGTGTCGTATAAGATATATTGTGCGACACTTGTTAACTCTATTTTCGTTCCAGTAAATATTAAATTTTATTATCGCTAAAATAAATATTATTTAAATTTTCCCCTATCATTTTTTTATTGGTCATTTTTATATCTGATTCATTCCATTCTAGCTCTCACAAATACATACATCACAACAAGTGTCGTAAAATATATAACTTATTCTACAAACACGTTATTTCCAAATCGAACGTCTATTTTTTTTAAGTTTGTGAGATTGTTAGAATATTCATCTAAGATAATATTTAAGGCTCTTCCCTGCTCAGATACTGGCATTAACAGATCAAAGAGTACCTTCTGACCATTTGTTGTTTTCATTGTAATCCAGGTGGTTGTTATTGAATCTATCTGGTAGCTTACCGGTTTTAGTCTTC
>CAYPRR010000038.1:506-7362 GCA_964413245.1 uncultured Gammaproteobacteria bacterium | reverse complement strand
ATAAATTCGCATCGAAGCGACTGATCTCGCTTCCGCACTCGATACCGATACTTCTGCCGCCTTCACCATTGGTACCGTAGCATCAACAGACGATTCAACTACCGATGAAAATCTTGCCCCAGGTAGCGATGTCTTCGGTAACTCCCCATCTACCGGCGAAATCGAAGAGATTTCTGCCCTGAGCATTGGCGATTACATCAAAGCCGAATCATACGATACGGTTTACTACATGGACGCCGAGAGCACTCGTCGACCATTCACTGATTCACAAACATTCTTCACTTGGCAAGATGACTTCAGCACTGTCCTAACAGTAACTGACGCCACCCTACCAATCTACTCGCTCGGCGCTCCAATGTTGCCAAAGCCAGGCGTGGTACTTATGAAGATTGTTTCCGATCCAAAAGTCTACGCCGTGGAAACCGATCCATCTGATTCCAACAAGGCGATTATTCGCTGGGTTCCAGATGAAGCCACCGCCACCGCCGTTTACGGTAGCGACTGGGCCGATTATGTGATCGATGTCGACGTAACTCTCTTCGCTCGATTCACCAAAGGCAGCGATATCAGCAGTGGCTATAACGCAGACCTCAGCATCATGAAAAAGCGTGTTGATTTACACTAGATCAAATAAAACGGCCGCCCGTGGTTGGGCGGTCTTTTTATTTGATTAAAGCACAGTATAATTATGGTAAGGAGGTGGTCATGTTTGACTGGAAATACCGATCGACGCAAAAAGCACTTCTGCGCACCTTCATAAACCCAACTGTTAAGCCGAACTTCTGCCAACACTGTGGCGGTCAATTGCAACAAGCGTCAACAGACCCGTCAGATTGGCGTCAACTGGACGTCTGCTATCTCTACTGTCTGCGGTGCGGTAAACCGGCCTGGAAGTTCTCATCACCCCGACGTGAAGCGCTCTTGATTCAACTCTTGTGTCGCTTCAACTAATGGGCCTCGCCCCACGCTTCCCTGCTTACTGCGGGGACTTTTTAATTTCTGGGTTTAATTTCTGGGATCAAGTCTTGGGATTTAAACTTTGGATCCGTGGGGTCAGGTCCGGATAACGGATTATTTGATTATGGACAAAACTATCACCAACTGAATCAGAACCAATAAAGCAATCACGATTTGAAACGACGTCTTACTCGTCTTATGACGAAATGTGTACATGCCGAGCAATGACCCGACTGATCCGGCCAAAAAAGTCACCAAAAATAGAGTCTTCTCTGGTACTCTACGACCATGTCGCAAAGCCCGAAACTTATCAAAACCAAAAAGTAGAAAAGAAAAAATATTGATAGCAATTAACGTGTAAAAAAACCAAGGCACAATTATTTTTTCGAAATAGCGTTTAACGCTTCCGGCAACTCGTTAACGTCATCGCCACCACTAATATGTCCTTTGCCATGCAGTATGGTGACATTAGTAGCGCTGAGTGCCGATGATAAAGTTGATTGATTCAAATAAAGCGGAACAAATGGATCGTTGTCGGAAAAAATCAAAGTAAATTGTAAGCAATGATTTTTCGCCGCTTCAAAATCGATTGGCGTTTCCAGCCATGGTTTAGCCACCGACCATTCTTCATCGTTACCAAGATTCACTAAACCAATCCACGGAGCCACTAAAACTGCGCCAGCGATCTTCACATTAATGGTCGCCAGATACCGCAGAACCGTCTGACAACCAATGCTGTGACCAACCAGAAAAGTTTCTTGATCAGGTTCGCCAACGACTTCAGTGAGTTTACCGACCCAGGCAGCGATCGTTGGGCGTTCCGTATCTGGCATGATCGGGACCTCAACGGCAAAACCTTGTTTTTCAAGTTCGGTTTTCAACCATGGCAACCAACCTTCATCTGGCGTCCCGCCCCAACCATGAACAATAATCGCTCGTTTCATAAATTTATTTGTGAACAGAATTAGTACGATCGTACTAAAACTGTTTATTTATTTCTTATCGCTTACTTGCTCAATCAACTTTCTAAGTAACACTAACGGCATACCGCTGGTACTATCTTTTGTGCCTTCAAAATGTTCGGTGTAAACAGCGAGTGGCCCGTCTTCACAGCGCATGGCACCAGCACAATGCATCACCCGACCGTCAGCAATCGCTTCTTCGATAGCTGATTCTGAAATTGGATTAAAATAAACTTTAGCGATATCAATACCTTCAGCACGTTTTCCAGTTCGCGTATTCACAACCACCAAAGCGCAAATCGTCACCATCGGATGCGTATTATAACCACGAATGTATTCCCGGGCTTGCTCGGTGGTTTCTGGCTTTTCCAAGACCACGCCGTTACAAACTGCTACCTGATCAGCGGCGATCAACAGCGCCGGTTCATTTATTTTTGGTAAAATTGCATCAGCTTTAGCATTGGCTAATTTCAAAACTAACTTCTCTGGATCGGCATCACGAATCGATTTTTCATCAAAATCAGATGTCACGACTTCAAAATCATATCCAGCCTCAGTTAAGACATCTCGTCGACCTTGCGATTTAGAACCGAGAATTATTTTCATATTTTTTAAAATATTTCATAAACAGTTTTAGGCCGATCGTACCAATTCTGTTTATGATCGACTTAACCACCACTTTTTAAAAAATGGCATCGTGAGTGTTGAAATCATAAATCCAACCGCCGGCACGATAGCGTTGATCCAGGGTCGGCCCACATCAATCACCGAAAGATAAAAGCCAACAGCTAGGTACGTAAAGAGAACTAATAATCCTCGACGAGTCCAACTAGTCTCCCAAGCCTTATCTGCTTCAACAGAAATATTCCGTTGTTCGATTTTAGTAATGCGATCTTCGATTGTATTCATATTTTCTTTAACCATTCGCTAAAAATTTGAACAAGTTCTGCTAAATGTTCCGGTTGTCTAAAATTGTGATCAGCGCCTTTAACGAGATGTAATTCCTTAGGCCTAGGCAATCGATCAAACAAAATCTGCTCATGCTCTGGTGGCGTTGATTCATCGTGATCGCCAACTACCAATAAAACCGGCATGGTCAGTTTACTCACTTCTGGCAACAAATCAAATTTAATTGCATCCTCGTAAAAATCATACTTGAGACGCTTTATTGTCCCAGGCTTAGAAAATGATTCAGAGATTAACCAACCGGTCTTTTTCCATTCTGGCAAAATAGTCTGATACTTACCCGTTGTAAACGTAAATGCGCCCGTCACCACTGTTGAAATCGGTGCTAAAGCCTTCACTTCTGCTGGATTAGCTTCAGCGTACAAAGCCACACACATTGCCCCTAAACTATGGCCAACCAGAACAAAAGGCTCCTGATACCAATCTTGTGTCTTAGCCCAGGCGATCACGTCTTCTAAGTCTTGAAAAGATTTTGTAGCTGTTACATCTTCGTACTGACCATCACTTTCACCAAACGAATTCGTCGTATCAAACCGAACGGTCGTGTAGTTATTCTCCAACGCAACTTTTGCTAAAGCTTCGATGTGAGGCTGTTCCTTAAAACCACCCAAACCATGCATTACCACAGCCAAACCAATCGGACTCTCTGGGCGATCAACAATCATGGCTAATTTTTGTCCCTGACGATTTTGGATGAATAACTTTTCCATATTAAACCGTTCGATAAACTTCACCAGGCTCCCAACCGTATTCGCAATAATTAATTCCTTGGTTGCAACATTCAATCGCCTTGCGAATATACGGGATAATATTTTTAGGTAATTCATTAATCGGCCACCAACTAATGTCATCACATTTATCTGATTCCATATTTGTGATCTCTACCATCCAAGAATCAGCGGTAAAAAATAGATCAACTCGTTCATGATCAACGCAGTTTCGATGCATCGTTAAAACATGCTTTACACCCTCTAATTCAATACCTGCTTCTTCTTGAATTTCTCGAGCCAAACCATCAGTAAACTTCTCACCACTTTCGGCGTGGCCAGCAACTAAACCGTAATTACCGTCTTCATAGCCAGTATTAGCGCGACGCGACAACAAAACTTGGCCATCTTTAATCAGAATCAAATACACCGATGGGATAAGTTTGAAGCGCTCTGTAGCCATATCAAATGATAATTTGTCTTTCTGAATTAATCGTTTGGAATGTTAAACTTTGCCAAACAACATTCAAACAATGGCAAAATTTTGCTTTTCGTTGCCAATAACTCAGCGTGAATCGCCATGGCAACAGCCGTACCATGAGGAATCGTAAAATTTGATGCCTCTTCAATTTTATCAGAAGCGTCATGAGCACCACGCATAATAATATGAGAACCCCCGATCGTCTCCTCTGGATCAACGTTCAAACAAGCGGCCGAAAGATCAACAGTCCAAAGAATTGATTTCAGTAGCGCCGTTCGATCTTGGAATGGATTAAAAATATCAGAAGCCAAATATTCGAGTAGCGCAGGTGATTGATAAACACCATGTTTCAAAATCTCTCCCAAACCAATTGATATCTGCCTTTCTGGCAAGCCAGTTAAAAATCTTGGATCGATGATCACGCTATTTGGTTCGTAAAAACTTTTGTACGCATGTTTATGACAAACTGTATTCTCAATAATATTAGCCCTAACTTTTCCACCGATAGCTGCGTCTGCCATCGCAAGAACAGTCGTTGGAACATAAACCAAATCACAACCAAGTTGTTCGGCAATGTACGATGCAGTATTAATAACAACACCACCACCAATCGCTACAATCTCCTCGATATCTTTCTCTTTTAATTTATCATCGATGATTAGCGAATCTAATCGATTCTTCTCTTTGCTGTGTTCGCTTGGCACTTCAAAATGAATAATCGTGCCGACAGGTATTTCGTTTGTAACCCAATCTAGTGATTTAAGCGACTGATCAATAAAAACCAAAGTTTTCCTACCGGAAAAAACCGATGACAACGAACCAACATTAAAACTATATGTCGATAATTTATTTGATCGAGAATGTGATTCAGGAATAATAAATGAAGTTTTAAACTTCAATAAATCATCATCAGAAATATTTAAAAATCGTTCATCAACCTCCTCAGATGCGGATATTATCTCAAAATATAAGCTATCTTCCATATCTTCATTCTATTATTCTTTCCAATCTAATTGCTGTTCAGAAATTCCAAGACTTCGTCCATAATCCTTGACCGTTTTTCGACCAGCGAGATCACCTTTTTGATATTTAAAAACTTTATGTTGGTAAACAATATACATCGTTAAATCATCGGAAGCATCCAAATACCATTTTCCATCATCAATCGACTGACTTAACTTTTCGACAGTCTCATCAATCACATCATCTGCAATCTCAAACCAAGCCACATGCCAGACCTTTGGTTGACCTGGCGATGCGTCATCAATATCCCAAGTCTCCTCTTTGGTTATTTTCAAAGAATCCAAAATGCCTAGGTCACGTAAGCTTTCTTTGATTAATAAGCCATGAAACATAAACTATTCCATCGCCTTGGCGAATAAAACATCGTAAGCCGGTTCAGAATGATCCCGAGATAAACTTGTGAATTCTGAAGACACTCCCTCAACACCATCCTTCCAATTACGATAACCGATTCCAAATAATCTCTTCATCATTTTCAATGTAAATTCCATATTATCCAACCTTACCCGAAGACATTCGGTTTCGGCTGTTACCACAATACGATCCACCGCAGTTGGATCCGTTCGTATCAAATCGGCCATTTTATAATCAAAATAACTGACCGCAGAAATTAAATCGTTCGCTATTGGACGTACATCTCTGTTCAAAAAAGCTGGAAAATCTGGCAAATTATGGGTCCAATGATCAGACATATAAAAACTTATTAACAGGCCTTAATTAATGTTTGAATTTTACCACAAAACTGCCAAAAGGCGGTTTGCTTCCAGAACTACAGAGGCACATAATTAAAATCAACCCTGGACATCGTGCGACGAAAGCACTTCCGGTGAAACCATTTTGGCCTTAACTCTTTTTTGACCAGCTAAAAAGGCGTTAACGACCTTATGTAAACCGTCGATGATAACAACTTTTGATTGATATTCAGTCACAAAAATCGGCGAATCCATGTTCGCATCTTCAACTTTAATGAACTGCGTCTCGGAACCTTCGTTTTCTTGAATCACATCCCAAGGAGTTAAATTCATCTCTTTAGTTCCATCTTGTGACCAGACCGGCAAATCAAAATGCCACATTAATTTCTCTAATGGGATACCAACAACCGGAAGAAGTAACTTTTTGAGTTTAGTCACATCAACCGTGACTTTTAGCCCAGCACTTTTAAGAATCTCTTTTAATTCGTTGTTTTCAGTTTCTTTACGCATATAAATATTGCTCTATCACAAAATGATTTAATAAGTTGGCTAATTTCTTATTCCAATTGCCACGACCCCAAATCTCATCTCATCCTCCAATGAATAATATTTTCTCATATCATCGGTGACCTCTGCAGGCGTAGTTCCGACTGGCTAGCCAGCTTTAACCAAATCGATAACAGAAAAAAGTTCCGCAAAACTAGATCGTGTTGTAATCGATGTCACCATTACCTGAACCTTACGTTCTTGCTCTCTAGTCTCTGAAAAAATGATCTCATCCCCTACCGTAATATTTTGTCGCTTCTCATCATTGAGCCGAATTTCAAACGCCTTATCACCCGATAAAATTAAATTAATATTCCCTGGCGTAAGTCGCATTTGATGCAGCATAAATTTATAATCCCTGTCCTTTTATCCAACCGCTAGTATGCAAATAACCAAGCGCGGCGACGGTTGGACCGTCCTTAATCGTTCCATCGTTGATCATCGCGTAAAGTTCCGCTAATGTTACTTGCTTAGTTTTCATTCCCTCTTCACCATCGTCATGTTCAGTTTCGCCAGCCTGCA
>CAYPRR010000038.1:0-496 GCA_964413245.1 uncultured Gammaproteobacteria bacterium | reverse complement strand
CCATGGACTGCGTAGTTGTGCCATTTTCCAAATAAAAATCACCAAGTCGTTCGTATTTTTCAGCCGTTAATCCAGCTTCTTCCTTTAATTCTCGCTTAGCCGCTTCATCCATTGTGACACCAGAAACACTTCCCGAGGGGAACTCCCAAGAATACCGATCGATCGGGTGACGATATAAACCCACCAACTTGAAGCGTTCTCCGTCCCAAGGAATAACCATAGCACAGGCACTTTGATGTACCACGCTCCAAGTTAAGGTTTTACCAAAGTCGGTCTCAACTTTATCTTCAGTCACAAACATCCATGGACTGCGATATTTTTCTTCGGAAGAAAGTTTTTTCCAGGACATATTTTATTCCAAACTATAAACATCGATCACCGGTTCTTCGTATGGATGGACTGTTTTGATTGTCTTGATGACATCGTCTAGAATCTCGCGATCACAAGTCACCTCAATACGCTCTTCTTCGACTTGTTCTAGTTGACCGACTTGTCC
>CAYPRR010000037.1:0-7369 GCA_964413245.1 uncultured Gammaproteobacteria bacterium | reverse complement strand
CGAGGGGATGGATTTGGGGAGGGCGGCAAAGGTTCTGGGCAATTGACAATGCCAACTACTGCTGATAAACATATCGCCACTACCCACTTAACTACGCATTGAAAACCATCTCTCCCTATTCAAATGACTTCCCCAAATGAATAACATTTGCTCCTTGGAGATTATGAAATGCCCTTCCCGCAATGATAACTTGCGCACCGCTCATCTTTGGATCAGCGCAAAGTGATACGAAGGGTTCGATAAGATAATTCTCACTTGCGCCGATATCTTTAGCTGATGCGAACTGTGGCGGAAAATCTATGATAAGAAATCCTGGGTAATTGTAAATGCCGTTCTTTGTCAGTGACAATAATGCGTAATGGTAGGCAAGCTGGACTATATATTGAACCGATCCGCCAGCCTTCTTTGTCCAATCCTCATTGCCTAGTTCCACCTTCAAGTCACGATCATCAAGTTTTACCTTGATTCGACCGAACTGCCATTGCGCCAACTCATCGGCATGCATTGCGTTCAAATAATCGTTCATGCGGTCAGTCAGCAAGGTAGACAGTTCTTCATAGTTCACGCCGCTTCGGTTTGCAGCCGCCTCTGCTTCAAGAAGCGCGACCTCATCCTCCAAAGCTGCAATCGTAGTGTTCATTTCTGTCCTGCGATTCAAGGATTGTTCGATGCGATCTAATTGCTCCAACTCTGAATCAATCTTGCCGCGTTCTTGGTCAATGATGGCTAACTCAGGCGGAATAGCTCGTTCTGCTAACGTCGTGGCTCGTTCGATCAAAGATGTCTCCCGAGTTATCTCTCGCTCAGCCTCTGATATCCGATCAATGATTTCGCGGGTAGCTTGATCAAGGTTCTCCACAAAGTCTTCGAGTTCGGCGATCTCTTCGTGAATCTGCTGCTCCTCAAAAGCTACTCTACGCGCCGCTGACTGATGGCCTTCAGAGTCCTGCATCAAGTGATGTTGACCACAAACCTGACAGAGTGCGGGTGCAAACCTTTGTGGCTTGACTTCTTGATCACAAGCCGGGCAATGGGTGACTTTGAGGTCTGCAAATATTGCAACGCCCTCCTTAATGCGATCAAATCGTGAGAGTTCAGTTCTGAGGCTAGCAATGTAAGCATCGAGTTCGGCCCGACGCTTCAAACTATCATTCTTTTCGCGTTCGAGTTCGCCCTGACGCTGATACACAACAGACAACCGCTGCCGGATCGCATCAAACTCTGGGTTCTTTCTTCGGATGCCTTGGTCTTGAGCAGAAAGGATTTCAGCCCTTCTGCTATCCATCTGGGAGACCTGATCTTTGAGGCGCTGGCGCGTCTGCTGAATCGACTCTGGTGTAACAGCAACGGTCATTTCGCGATGGCGCGATATTTCCAGCGCGACATCCTGCAAAATATCGGCGAACAAATCGCGTTGTGCTTTGAGCCGCGCCAAGTCCTTGCGTTTTCTAACAAGTGCGCCAAAAGACTCCAAGAACTTCTGCTGCGCCGACTGCATAAAATTAAGGATGCATGCAGAGCGAGTCGCTGGTGGTTGCCTTTCTGCAAATCCGTCCCATGGACGTTCCCACTTATACATATGCCGAAATAGCTCTCGCCAACTCAGTTCGATCCACTCTCGATCATATGGATCGCCCGAGGGACGTTCGATGCGTGGAATATTTAAGCTTTCCAGCATGAACACCGAAAACTCCTCATGTGTTATAGCAGCGCCGTCCAGGAAAATCTTGGTCTTTGCGTTCTTTTCCTTCCAGCGCCGCTCAATTGTATGGTCAACTCCGTCGATGTTTATCCTGACAGTTACTGAATCATATTTTTCCGCGAGAGCCACGTTGAATGCCTTCTCTGGAGTTCCACCATCGCCGAGGGCAAAATCGAGCATTTGAATCCATTTTGTTTTGCCCGAATTCAAATCTCCGACAATGAGATTGACTCCCGGCTTGAACTTCAAATGATCCTGTTCGTTTTGCTGGGGAAAGCGCGTAGCGCTAACGATTTTCAGGGTCTTCGCCGTCATTGGATGATCTCTCCGAGTTTCTTGTTTCTAACTTCCGCATCGAAGACCTTGTAAATAAGATTCTTCAGTTCCGTTCCTGGCTTGCGCCCAAGAACTTTTTTAACGGCATCAATTTGCTGAACAAGCATTGAAAATGATTTGCTCTGCGATAGCGCTGTCGCACGCTCGTCGCCCAGCGGCGTCAAGGTAAACTCGTAGGCTGAGCCATGCTTCTTTACGAGGATTAGTCCACGGGCCTCAAGGAACGCAAGAACATGGTAGTAACGCTTGTCCCATGGCCCATAGTGATGTCTAACCATTGGGGACTCAACCTCGTCACTCGGGGAGCGTGCCTTCTTTTTGAGGTGCTCCGCAAGTCGGTTGAAAAACTCTGGGTAGCGGACAAAAAAATCTAGCTTCGCTAGCTTCGTAAGGCCGTTGATAGCTCCTTCTTGACCACAATGCTTCAGCAGGAGTAAAAGCCGCGCGGCATGGAGCTCAGTGATATCATCAGCGATCAATGGGAGTGATGTGGATACCCGCCCGACTGCGTCAAAGCTTTTCATGGCCGCAACTTCGAAAATCGGTGGCGACATCGCGCAGTGATTTGGTACATGCAACCGCGCCCATATCCGGGAGGTAATGCTTTGATAATTTCATGCGACACTCCATCTGGCACATCCACTGCCTTGAGGCATCGGTGATGAAACTGCGAGCCAGAATCCCCAATCTCAGTCGAGTCTAGTGCAGCCATTTGCGTCAGCAACGTGTTTTGGACTGCAATGTCTACATCATCAAATTGATCGGCTCTTAAATTCAGATAGCCAGAACTCCTGCGTACCCTTACATATTCTCTGCGCAATATTTTGGCGGCTTCTACGTAGGGTGCATCAAGCCCTGCATCGGTCAATTTCATAGCCAAACGTTCTTCTGTACCAGAATTAGGGTAAGGATCAAGCCAAGATTTAATCTTGGTTTCTAGCGCCTGCCTTGTAATCTTCTTCTTATCCAAATCTGGTTTTTTATATTCTGCAACCGTCTTCACAAAACTCAACAAATTCTCATAGACTACGTCAATCAATGCGGTATCAGCATAGGCTCCCATGCTCTCTAAAACATGCTGAAGGTTTCTTTTGTTGATCGCACAAATCGCATCTTCTGCTACGTCCCAACATTTTCCGTTAAGTAGCCAATGCTCGTGGTTATTACCTTTTGGCGACTTGAAGCCATCAACGTACGTGGCAACACTGTCAGCAAGCGCCTTGAATTTTTGATTGCTCATGGTACGGTCGGTGTGATCGAATTCACGCGTGAGCAACTCTAGCTCTTGACTTATCTGACGGGTAAAGACAAGAAGAAAACGAGCAGGCTCCGCACAGATTTCTCTCGCAAGACTTGTTTCCAGAAGCGAGCTACCGACACCATCAGGGCGAGTTGCCGATTTGGTTCGATCACACAGCTTTGCGATTGTCCAAAGACTCTTATTAAGCTCCGCTTTCACTTGAACGAATTCGACTAACTCACCTGCACCGTTTTCCCAAATTAAGACGATGTCATCGTAGGTCTCGCACCAGACTTCTTTGAGAGTTGGGTCAATGAGCATCTTAATGCAGAAGTGCGCTGCAATCTGGTCTTGGTAAGCAAATCCATTGCGAGCATAAACCCCACCAAACTCCTTGGGGAAATTATTTCGTATCGATGGAAAAATCGGCTGTGCCTGAAGTGAACTCATGACACTGACGTCATCTCGTCATTCTCGCTTAGAGGCATGCACGACACACACAGAATAGTGTCAATGTCACGGAGACAGGGCTTACTGCCGTACATGAGGGCGGTTCCCAGTTTGCCGGAACGTTGCAAATGAAAAGCAGTGAGGCTCACAGCCATGTTATTCCCCTTAAATAACAAACTTGCTGATTAGACGTTCTCGTCGGAACGTGAACTCGCGCCGGCCTCATGGTCTGATTATCCGCCGTGTCCGTGCCTTACGTTGAGGCGCAGTTTTATTGCGGCGGTTGCGCAAGTCGGACTCACTTTAAATGAGTCGGAGAGAAGTTACAACAGCAATGGCAGATGTACTCAATGCAGACACTCGTAGTCAACTGAATCAGATCATTCGCCACCGTCCGCAAAGGCCGATTATGCAAAGTCATTGATTATGTAAAGTGGCGGAGCCAATTAGCGGCAAGACCTATGCAGCAAGAGGTTAGCAGCCGGTGACAGTGCTGTGGACTAGACATAATCTCATTGGTAGCCTGAACACTTCAGGAGACTATATGACCCACACTATTGTGCATCGTGCAGCGTCAAACGCACTGAAACCGACTGCATACACGGATCACATTGCAGAGGAACTCCGTTAAACGTCACCAGACTCGCTGATCGACTTCCTAAAGCCACTATGATTATGCAAAGTTCGAAATTCGCGCCGGGCGCTGTCAAGCAGCTCTTGGCGCGCGCTCCGATATGCTACTTTACATAATCAACGACTTTGCATAATCGGCCTAAGCGGTCAGTCGCAGGAACGCTCACTTGCCTCCGCTGTGTGCCAATAGCGGAGGCCCAATGGTTTTTCATTTAGAAGTCGGTCGCGTTCACGATTGACTGGATTAGAGTAATATTTGCAGCGTTACTCGCCAAATTTATAAGGAAAGATCGTAATGGTGGATTTTAAGAAGCGCCTATCAGGAAATAAAGTCCTCGCACCGACCGATCCAGTCGCCTTATACGATACCTTAGATCGCACCCATGATAAGGGGCCTTTGCGCCCTGCACAGCAAGCTGTTCTTACAGAGTGGTATGCATCTCGTCGTGAACAACGTGACGTGATCGTTAAGTTGCATACCGGTCAGGGCAAAACACTGGTTGGCCTATTAATGCTCCAATCCCGCCTCAACGACAGCAAGGGGCCAGCTGTATATCTTTGCCCCGATAACTTCTTAATAGCACAAACTTGCGACCAAGCTAGGCAGTTTGGCATCAAAACTTGCATCGCAGATCCAGACTTGCCAGAAGACTTTCACAACAGCAAAGCCATTCTCGTCACATCAGTTCAAAAGCTATTCAATGGCCTAACAAAATTCGGCATTAATCGTGAGTCGATCGATGTTGGTACGTTACTAATGGATGATGCCCATGCTTGCTCAGACTCAATTCGGGAGCAGTGCCGCATTCGAATTCCAAGAGAGGATGCCGCTTACCAAGCAATTCGTACACTTTTCGAAGCTGATCTTGAGCATCAGGGTGTTGGAACCTTTGCGGACATTCGGAATGAAAAGCAGGACGCTATCTTGCCAGTACCATATTGGACATGGATTGATCGTGAATCTGAAATAGCTCGGATATTAGCAGCAGCTACTAGCCGAAATCCTGTGAAATTTGCATGGCCAGTTCTGAAAAACATGCTATCGCAATGCCAATGTGTAGTTTCAGGGGTGGCACTGGAAATCGAACCTTACATTCCCCCCCTACAAGCGTTTGGCTCGTATTGGAATGCACCGCATCGCATTTTCATGTCTGCCACTGTGACGGATGATGCCTTCCTGATTAGAGGATTACAACTGTCACCAGACACCATTACAAAACCTCTGACTTATAGCAAGGAAAGTTGGTCCGGTGAAAAAATGATCTTGTTGCCCTCCTTAATCCATTCCGAGCTTGATCAGAATGCTATCGTTGAATGGTTGGGTGTTCATACACCAAGAAGGGGCTTTGGGGTTGTTGCTCTGGTGTCTAGTTTTCTCAATTCGCGCGTTTGGGAGGCGAACGGCGCAGTCGTCGCAAAGAAGGAGACAATGGCAAACATAATTGATAGTTTGCGTCGTCGCGAATTTGAAAAAGCGGTTGTTTTAGTCAACCGTTACGATGGAGTTGACTTACCTGATGATGCCTGTCGTATTCTGATTTTTGATGGCAAGCCATATTCAGAAAGTCTAATAGATTTGTATCAGGAAGACTGCCGACCTGACAGTGAGGCAACTCTAATGCGAACTGTTCGAACTATTGAACAAGGTATGGGGCGAAGTGTTCGAGGCGAAAAAGACTACTCTGCAATCATTATTATCGGCGGCGATATCACACGTTTGCTCCGAGAAAGACGCTCACGTAAGCACTTGTCATCCCAATTGGAAAAACAAATTGAAATTGGTTTGCAGTTGGCAGATATGGCCGATGAGGAAATAAAAGAAGGCAAGCAACCAGTAATGGCGCTGCATGGCTTGGTCAACCAGTGCCTTGGGCGCGACGCGGGCTGGAAAGCCTTTTATGCGGAGCAAATGGCAGAGGTCAGACCTTCAACGCCAAATGATCTTGTCCTTAAGTCTTATGTGGCCGAACTGTCCGCAGAAATCGCATCTTTTAGAGGTGACTATCAAGGCGCAGTAACTCAATTGCAAGGCTCTCTAGATAACGGCGTAATAGACAGGGCTGATGTTGGCTGGTATTTGCAAGCTATGGCTCGATATCAGTACCGGGCAAACAGAATCGAGTCGGCACGTCTGCAACTTGCAGCGCACGCTGCAAACCATTTATTGCTGTTGCCAGCAGCGGGTGTGACCATCACTAAACTCTCCATAGTTAGCCAAGGACGAATGGAACGCATAATTGCGTGGATTTCAAAATTTGAAAATTACCAACAGCTTAATGTCACGTTATCAGACATCCTTAGTCGGCTTACTTTTGGTGTAAAAGCAGATCGATTCGAACAGGCTCTCCATGAACTTAGCGAAGCAATAGGATTCGCTGGCGAGCGCCCAGACAAAGTATGGAAAGAAGGGCCAGATAATCTTTGGGCCCTTGATGCTACCCATTACTTGCTTTGGGAATGCAAGAACGAAGTGGAGCTCACGAGAGCGGAAATAAATAAAAGTGAGGCTGAGCAAATGAATCGATCATACGCTTGGTTCGTTAAGCACTACTTAGGGGCTGAAGTAAAAAACATCTGGATTCACCCAACAAATGCTCTGCAAAGTGCTGCTGGATTATTGCAGCCTGTAGAGGTCATGAGAGAGCCTGAGCTGCGCCAATTCGTTAAACGGGTTCGCTTATTTTTCAACTCATTGGAATCTCAGGATTTTAAAAGTTTGTCCGTAACTCATTTACAGGAGC
This sequence comes from uncultured Gammaproteobacteria bacterium, assembly GCA_964413245.1. Lineage (GTDB taxonomy): Bacteria > Patescibacteriota > Patescibacteriia > UBA9934 > UBA9934 > CAYPRR01. The sequence continues at coordinate 267 of CAYPRR010000037.1, read as the reverse complement.
TTGCTGATCGGCACATATTGAGCACAGCATCCATTCTTAAAGATGTCACCAAACCCATACGTAATTTGAAATAGTGTAGGGCTATCGAAAAACTGCAAGTGTCTAATGACGTTTGCGAGTCACTAGCAAAAGACCATCAAATTTCGCTAGGTGTCGAATGCTGAAATTGACTGGCTGAACTCCAGCGCCTGCTATGGCCAGAGAAGGAGGCGTTCAGATCGTCCAGCCTGAATCCCGTTCCATCAGAATGGTAAAACAAAAACCGCC
>CAYPRR010000036.1:6106-7488 GCA_964413245.1 uncultured Gammaproteobacteria bacterium | reverse complement strand
CGATCTGACCAAGGCCAATGTTTATAGGAGTGTTGTTATAGAGTTTGAATTCGGGTAGTTGTATTTACTTGACAAAAACCCTAATTTTTGTTAGTTTCATTGTCTGCCCATCCCGGGCCTGCTCGTTCATAAACAGTTTTCCACGGTGACCCATGCTCGATCTCACAACTTCCCAAGCTTTCCTCGACAGCCTCTTCTCCTACGTTCACGGCAAGGGTGGAGAAGCTGGCTACGACGACCAGCGCCCGGCCATGATGGCCGCGATGCTGGCGCTCGATCCGAGCAAAGCACTGCTGATGGAGGCTTGCGACATCGCGGCCATCTTCAGCACCCATCTGCACGGCAACGTGCACTCGGGTGTCATCGACCAGATCGAGACTAACTTCGAGTATGCCGAAGAGGATGAGCTCAACACTCGCCTCGAGGGCCTGCTCCAAAGCGGTCGGGTCAGCCTCACGGCCAACCCGAAGCGCAAGGACGTCGGCGCGCTGGTCGAGTCGATCAAGTCTGTCCCCGGTGGCTCGGCCTTCCTGGCCCGCGTCGCCATCCACCTCCACCACGGTCGCCGTAGCAAACGTGCGGCCGTTCACATGCTCACCCTCAAGGAGTCCTAGATGACCACCGCCATTAGCATGATTCCCACGAGCGCAATTTTGCGTCTTGTGGAGTTTCCGAACCACGCGGCAAGCGTGGAAACACGCGCCATGATTCGGAGCAATCCGGCTGGCGCGCTCGCGATATTATCTGACCGCGAGGGAAATCAGTTGTCCCTCTGGCAGAGTGCTAACCTGCTCGACGAGATCGTTGGGCAAATCCAAGATCCACTGGCAGCTGCGGACTTGATCCGCGGGCACGTTTCCGACGGTTACCTGGAGGAAATGCTTGCCGTTCGTGGCGATCTACCGGCTAGTGCCGTAGAGGTTGTCGACGTGGAGCGACTCATCGGCGCGATGTTGCGAGACATCGGCGTTGGTGAGCTGGACGTTCCGGCCCGAGCTCTTGTCTTCATGGTTTGGAGCCTGAAGGCTAAGGACCGGGCGGATTGGGACGAGCTGAAGGAGGTTAAGATTGACGGCCTCACAGTCACGGACCTGATCTTGCTCGCTTTGCAGAGCGAGTTTAACGATTTGACGCCAGATGTCTTCGAGACGCACGGTCTTGATTGCATTGAAGGGCGTCAGCGTCTTCGTGAGCTCCGGCGTGAGCGTGCTGGGCTCGACCAAATAGACGTCGAGCGCGCTCGAAAGGCGCTCGGCAAGTTGGCCGAGGTCGCAGAGCGCGACGACCAGCTCGGATCGCTGGCCTCCGCCGCCGCCGCTGCCGTTGTCGCAGCCGCGGAGGAGGACGAATAGTCCACGTCGGCCCGGTTCCTTTACGGGGAT
>CAYPRR010000036.1:0-6006 GCA_964413245.1 uncultured Gammaproteobacteria bacterium | reverse complement strand
GGAGACGAAATGACTGACCAACTGATTCATCTGCCCAAAGTCGAAACGACTGAGCAGTCTGAAACGGTGGTCACCACTCCGTTTCAGGCTTTCCTGGCTGCTCTCGAGGAGCGCCAGACGCACGGAGTTCTTCGCTCCATGCACAGCGCCATTTGGAGCGCCGTTCCCATCGAGCGGTTGCTCGTGGACGCTGGCTGGACGCTGGCTTCGCTTGTAGCTGGCAAGCTCGGCCTGACCTTCAGCACTCACAAGGAAGTGCGGTTGGCAGCCCAGCTGACAGATCAGATGGTCAACGTCGGCTTGATGTTAGTGCACGGCACGCCGGAAGCGGCCGCCGAAGCCTTTGAAGTAAAGGTCATCGGCGCCATCAACCTGGCTTTGGCCAACGGTTACCGTCCTGGCCATACCCTGTCCAAGGTTGCTTGGCGGGCGCTCGGAGTAGGTCAGACGGCGGCAGTTCGCAACGAACTTCGTGGTCAGAAGGTGCAAGCCTTTAGTGCCCTTACGTCGCTGTGGACTATGCCCAGCTTCCTGTTCCTGTTTGATTGTTACAAGGCGTCTCGAGACCTTTGTGATGATCTGGCCGGCCGGCTAGCGACGTTCAAACGTCGTAATATGATCCCGACTGGGCGTTTGCTGGGGTCGGAGAAATTCGATCAAAATATACTGCCTTACGTCGATGACAGTAATGTTGTCGCTGAAGCCATAGCCTATCTCGACATTGCCGGTACCTATTTGGATGTTGATCGCTCGCCTGAGTACAGGGTGCGTAAAGGCAAGATCGACGAAGTGCTGGTCGCATCTTCTGCTATGGAGCAGATGGAGCTTAGGCTCTCGACTCTGTTGGCAGTGCCAGTCGATTTCTCTGCTTTGAGTAGCGAAGCTTTAATCAGCGCTACGTCTATGGAAGCTAGTTGGGTCCGTGGTCAGGTGTTGTGTGCAGTAGCCGGACATCGTGGTGAATCGTTGCCTGGAGTTATGCTTGGGAAAGCGGTTAAGGTGGCAAAACTCACATCGATCAAGAAATTGGTCGATCAAACAGTTAACGCGATCCTCGAGAGAGGTACCAAGTGGACAGTTGAGCAAGTAAATTGCTTCAGTGAGTTGTGTATGTACCAGGCCCGCGAAGTGCATCTGTCTAGCATTGATTCCGGAGTCGAAAGCTCGCAGGAAAGCATGACAGTCGTTTCTCTGGACAGCATCAAAATCACGTCAGAAAAGGCGTTGGAAATTCTGTTGGATGGTGATCAGGCCATCAACGGGGTGCTTGATCAGATGAGTAATTCAGAGGCCCGAGCATTCTTAAAGAAGAAGATTCTGCCGAAGATTGATTGGTTACGATTCACAGCTGAACAGGTTGCGGACGTGATCAACTATAAGCGTGTTCCGCTCGACATGTTGCTCGACGGCGTCGCTAAGATGGATGCGAAAGAGCGCGCCGAAGCGGTGAGGAGCTTGCTACATGATCAGATAGACCCGGAGGACGGCTTGATGACCGAACTCGCAAAACGTGGAATGCTGGTCGTGGATCAGGACTTGGTCCAAGCTCACGCAGAAGAAATTCCTAGTGATCTGATGTTCAATTGGCTGATGGCCGATTTAGAACGGGTAAAACTGTTGGGTGTAGGGATGCGCTTTCGGGCCATTTCCAGACTTAAAAAGTCGCACCTGCAACAGCTCATGCGGATTCCTGCCATGCGTCTGCCGGTTGTAGATATGGTCTCTGTTCTAATTCGAGCTTCGGCTCGACACGATCATGAGATCGAAGATAGTAAACTCAACGATTTGCAGTTGTTGTTCGGTCGTGATCTGTGGCGAGAGTACGTCGTAGCTGCACTTGTGTACGATCGGATCAGTGAGTTGGGACTTGTAGCTGACTCGGAATATCCACGTCTATCTTGGCTGGAGATGGCCAATAATGATCACACAGATTTCGTGGAAAATAATCGAGCCATGCTGACCACTAGCTACAGCCAGTTGCCGGGGTTGTTGGCTACCTATACCGAGGAGCGCGCTTTCCGGTTCCTTCATGAGGGCAACCCTGAGGTCGAAAGGCTTTGGGCAGATTACCTCGCGCACTAGCGTCGTTGGCCCGGTTCCTTTACGGGGATCGGGCTACATTTATTTCTATGGCCTGCGTGTAATCAGACTACACGGTAACCTTCCGTGTACTCTGATTACACAACTTGCTATCGAATCCTTCACAATTTACCAATGGAGTTGTCATGAGCACTCAATTGATTCCTACGGCTAGCAACAAGCCACTGCCAGTCTATGCCAGAGTGTTTTCGGACTTCCTGGCCAGCTTGCATGAACGCGAGTCTACTGAGACGCTCCGAAGCATGCACGTTGCGGAATGGACGATCGTACCGTTCGAGCGGATGATCGCAGATGGTAGCTGGATGTTACTTATCGTCACAGCCAAAAAATACGGAAAATCTGTAACTACAAGAGATGAAGTTCGGAGTGTTGCGAGAATCGTAAACCGATTGTTCAGAACCGGGTTACTACTTTCTTACCAGACGCCGATGAAAGCTTCAGAAGCTTTTATTCATCAAGTAGTCGGAGCGATTAATCTGGCTGTTGGTATTGGCTATCGGCCAGGTCATACACTTTCCAATCTTGCATGGCGTGGACTAATGAGTGGTAATACTCAACTAGCTATTGTCGAGCTCAGTAGTAAGAGAGTATCGACTGCAGGATCGCTTTCTGCTTTCTGGGGTCCACCTGTTTACCTGTTCATGGCCGATTGCTTCCGGTCTGCAAAATTGCTTGGTGAGACTTCAAAACTGCGACTTTCGCAATATCGTGCAGGCAACGCGATTGCGGAGATTGTAGATAAAAATAAGGGAGTAGATAAGCACGATCTAGGTTTACGTGCCAGGTATTTCGAAGATTTGGCGATTGATCATCAGATTAATTATCTGGATCCAATGTCTAAAATTGATTGGGGAGACGGGTACAGCCCGTTTATGACGAAGTGTGTCTTGGGGCTAACAACTATTATTGATTCGTATGAATTAAACCTTTCAACGATTCTGGCAGTTCCAATCGATTTCCTCTTCTTAAATCGGTCGATCTTGTTCATGAGGCATCATTACATCGCAGATATGTGGGTAAAGGCCCGAATCATGCAGGCTGTAGGAATCAACGCTAAGGAGCTGCACGCCTACGACTTAAAAAGGGACTATGCAAAAACAGTCAATCATCTAGGGCGTGAAGTAGTCATACAAAAAGTGATCGAAATAGCCCTGAGTAGAGGCACACAGTGGAATGCACAGCAAATTGAATGCTTCCGTGAACTGGTTGCTAACAAGCTCGACCAATTAAAGCCTCGTTAGACTCGTCCCTCGTTTTGAGGAGCGAGACTACACGGTAACCTTCCGTGTAGTCTCGCTCCTAGCGAGGGCATTTTTTTTACAGGGCAACCACATGGGGTTGCCCTAACGGCATGTTATACTTTTGCCGTATGAAACGATGTCGAATGTTTACCGACGGTGGAGCTCGTGGCAATCCAGGACCAGCGGCTTCTGGAGTAGTTATTTTTGAGTTAGATGCTAAAGGTGAAATGGGGGAGCAAGTGGCAGCTTTTGGACAATATTTAGGGGAGACGACGAATAATCAAGCTGAGTACACAGCGATTATTTTAGGTTTAAAAAAAGCCAAAGAGTTAGGTTACGATGCCATTGATGCGAAAATGGATTCGGAACTGGCGGTTAAACAATTGAACGGTGAATATAAAGTTAAGAATCCAGGCATCGCGCAACGCTTTTTAGAAATTCATAATTTGAAGCAAAGTTTCCACCAAACTTCTTTCTCTCATGTCCGTCGAGAATTTAATAAGCTCGCTGATGCACAGGTTAACATCGCTATCGACAACGCTTTAGGTGCTAAGTGATATAATGCATTTATAATCTACCAGCTACAAGCTAATTTTACCTATGTCTTTATTTGGAAAAAAACAAGAAGTCTCACCTAGCTTAATGGGTGTTGATTTGGGCACAGTCGGAATTAAGGTCGTTGAATTACTTCCAGACAAGGGCCGATTGAAGTTGGCAAGTTATGGATATTCCGAATTGCCGTCTGGTATGATTTTGGAAAAGTCATTGCTAGATGATTCAAAAAAAGCGGCTGAAATTTTAGTGCGGATTGTTAAGGAGGCTGGGATCAAGGCTGTAAGGGCCAATGCATCGCTTCCAAGTAACGCCATCTTTCACGCCATCATTACGATTCCACAGCCAAGATCGGCTAAGGAAGATCTAAAGCCGATGATCGAAGCGCAGGTGAGAAAGTTATTACCTCGACCACTAGAAGAGATGATTTTAGATTCCACGGTTATCGATAAAGATCTATTGCCAAAGCCAAAAGTTCACGATAAGGACAAGAAGGCTAAACACGCCGTAGTGGACGGGTCTTCAGGCCCTGTGCCAGAAGGGACCGAAGCGACTATCGCGGCCGATAAGGTTGATAACGCCGAAGAGATGTCGCAAGAACGAAAGCACATTCGTATTTTGATTTCTGGTGCGCCAAAAGATTTAGTTGCCAAGTATATTGAGATTTTTAAGTTAGCCAAGATTGAGTTAGTGGCTTTGGAGACTGAAGCATTCGCTTTAATCCGCTCGTTGATTGGTAATGACAAGGCGCGCATCATGATTGTGGACATCGGTCATGAGCGAACTAATATATCGATTGTTGATGGTGGTATCCCTTTCTTGCATCGGTCGGTGAAAGTTGGCGGAGCGGCTGTAACTAAGGTGATTGCTAAACAGATGAATGTCACTGATTCTGAGGCGGAGCAGATGAAATATGATTTGTCCGTCACTGCAGAATCTGGTGAATTGCCACCAGTTTTGAAGGAGGCGATGATGCCAATTGTGCATGAAGTTAAGTACAGTCTCGATCTTTACGGTCAGCAGATGGTTGGTGGTGGAACGGTTGAAAAAATTATCTTAACTGGTGGTTCGGCAAGTTTGCCTCAGATTGATCGCGTATTAACTCAAGCACTCAATACTAACGTTTACATTGGTGATCCTTGGGCTAGACTGGCAAGCTATCCAGATTTAAAACCGGTGCTCGATGAAATCGGCCCACGTTTTGCTGTCGCTGTTGGTTTGGCGATGAAGTTGCAAGGGGAAAAAAAGAGTTGAAACTGTTGAAAATGTTGAAGTTGTTGATTCATTAATGAACAATTTCAACAAGGTAATCCGATACAACAATTTCAACATCATATGCCCAGTATCTTAATAGTTGCTTGCGATCCTTATTTGGCCGGTATTTACGGGCGCAAATTTGAGTTAGATGGTTGGGAGGTAGAGATTACTGAAAGTCTGGACGAAGGAAAAAAAGTGGCCGCTAAGTTCCGACCAAATATCGTCCTGATCGATGATGAATGTTCGACTGATGTTTCGGCGATGATCAAGAATTTTAAATCTTTACCGACTTTGTTGAAATCGAAGATTGTTGTGCTCGGAGATGTTGGCGATCGCGAGGTGATTGATCGAGCGCTGAAGGCTGGCGCCGTTGATTATTTGTTGACTGGCCACTTTGTTCCACAAGAAGCGGTCAAGAAAATGCGTCGCTTACTCAGTTGATGTTATAATGTATTTATTATTTTGCATTGCATTAATTCCTACCAGCTACCAGCTACAAGCTAATCTTATATGAATCAACAAGGCATCTCTAAAATAGAAGTTTTAATCATCGCGCTGATTATCGGCGTTCTGGGTTTGATGGCCGTTGTGGCCGTATCCACAGCTCGTTCGCGTACTCGAGATGCAGTCCGACTTTCAGATGTACGTCAAACACAAGCTGCCTTAGAACTTTATTTTAATGACGCCAATTCTTACCCAGTTACTACGGAGGCGTTTGCTTTAGGCGGGGTGTCTGCTGGTTGTTTGAATGAGGACGGATTTACTTCTAGTTGTGGTGGATCAACTTCAATTTATCTAGATACCGTACAAGCAGTGCCTTCCGCTGGGTTATCTGGTTTGTCAGCCTGTTCTGGTT
>CAYPRR010000035.1:0-7632 GCA_964413245.1 uncultured Gammaproteobacteria bacterium | reverse complement strand
GTCAATATCTGACGCGAAGTTCAAAGAACGATCTCCAATATGTTGTCGCATCTCCAAAATAGTGTCGCTAATAATCTCATAAAATACCCGCTCGTCATGAGGGACATCTGAATAATCAAAAATTTCACTTCGCGTTAATCTGCGTCGCTTAATCCAAATGTGACCAACAACGCCAGCTAATAAGCTAATAGCTAAAGTGATGCCTCCGTAAAGATAAAATTGATCTTTAAATAAGCCGATAATTTTTTGCTCAACGGTAAATGGAAATCGTGTAGTAGCAGGAACTTTTTGACCCTGGTACGTGACGGAACTAAACACAGTGTATTCACCAGGCGCGGTCGAGTACGGAATTTGAATTGTCTTTACGAAGCTTGCCGTTGTTTCTACGGCAACTGTATCATGTGTTGCATAAATCTCATTTTGTGCAGAGTCATAGATTTGATAAAGCACATCAACATCCACCCTTTTTGAATTGCCGAAATTTAATAGCTTGATGGAAATTGGTAAAAACTCACCAGGAGCAACCCTTGAAATAAGTGTATCGCCCGAAGAACGTACATCTTCCTCTGTTACTACTTCAGATGCTTCAACAACGATAGTTGCTTGTGTCAAAAACAAGATAGTAATTATACTGGTTGAGAAAAATACTCTTAAAATATTTTTCATAGCTTTTTATTAATATCTTTGGACTTACTATTAAATCTATTGCGTATATAATTTCCCAAAATAAAAATAACTATAATTATTAAAAACAATACAATGCTGAATAAAAAAGCCGAAAACCATATTGGGCGTGGTGTTGTATGCCTAACAGGTTCTGAAATAATATCAAACAAATTTTCAGCTTCAACTGGTAAATCCGGTAACGAATCAACAACAGGGACAACTTGTGGTGCCTCAACAGGTTCCTGAAGGCTTGTAGTGGCCTGCGTAACAATCAGACGTACCTGTGGCCTGGATTGCAGGCTACTCTCACTCTTAACATTTAGAATAAATGCTTCCGAACCTACTGTAATAATAGACTCTCCAGCTTGTTTTGCTATAAATGTAATAGTGCCAAAATTTTCTGAATTCGTGAATCCACTTGGAAAACCGGCAGTTTTAATAAGTTTGCCATTTTCATTGTCCTCAAGATCGTAGCTCGGTTGCGAAACAACCATCCAATCTGGATCAAATAAAAATGAAAGAACCTCAATTTCATCAGTTGAAAATTCTGCCGATAATCTCACAGTATATTGTGCATCTCCAGCCGGATCGATTGCGATCGGGACGCTGAATGATTGACCGACTGGCACAGTGATAACTTTATTTTGAAATATAAAAGAAGAAGCTAGACAAACTGAAGGCGTTAAAGCAACAAATCCGAAAATGAAAGCTAACAACAGAAAGCTCTTCATGATCTTTTCTTTCATATAATTAGAGATCATAGTTGATAAGATACCCCCCAATAAATCATCAGAATATTAAAATCAATTATATCAACACTGCTGTCCTCATTCATATCTGCAACATTGCCAAACCCATTCTTTCCCCAATTAACCATTAACGCGTTAAAATCCACTATATTTAATACACCATCTTTTAAAATGTCGATTTGATTCGCTTCCTCTGACAGCTGATCTTGAATTGCTGTTGTAGGTTCGATGGATAACTCACTTTCCACTTCCGGAGAAGTCGTGTCCGAATCCGCTACCTGTCCGGAGCCCGGTCCATTTGTAACATCTTCGTCTACCGTTACGACCGACGATGCCCAGTCTGTTGTAACATCACAGTATCCAGAACAATCAAACGAAAGAGTGCCAATAAGCGTACCTGTGGCAAAACCAGAAAATCTACCATCAGCACCGATCTCTACATCGTCAAAATCAATCCAACCTAACCGCTCGCCCCAAGCATATCCAGATAAGTTTCCATTTCCGTCATTTAATACCCCTCCAAGTGCCGGTGCAAAGTTTATCCAACCATCATTTGCCGACCAAGCATATCCGCCAAGCGCTGAATCGCTAACGGTTACACTTTCGAAATTTATATATCCGCTATTATTACTCCAAGCATAATTATGAGAACTCAAAATGGTTCCAGCAGAAACGAAAGATAATGGAGATAATAATCCAATTGTCATTGCGTATATAATAATACTCAACTTTGACATATCGACATTATTTTCCAACGATAATCAAAATATCAGCTTCTGGTGATGTTTCCTCCTGCGGCAAAGAAGATACTTCACCGCCAAGGAGTTCAGCTAGATCAGTAGCTTCTTTATTATGAATGCCGGAAATATCAATAACCAAGGTCTTCGTGTGATCGCTATTTGTGGCGTTAGATAATGAAACCGTCTCCGAATTAGGATATTTTTCCTTTACAATTTTCTCTGTTATTACCGATAATCCAACAGTTGAAGTTCCGTTTTCATAGGCGATGCTCAACGATTCAGTGATCTCCGGTTCCGTGATAGAAAGTGGTGCGGCATTGATAATTTTATTAGTCGATGGTCGATATAAAATTGCCTTCATCGCCGTTGTATAAGCCAAAAAAATGTCACCATTTTCCGCCGTATCAAAAAAAGGTTGACCGTACAACTTTTCTATATCAGATATGGTGGCAATAGTTGGAATTTCATTTTTTGGTAGTTCAATCAAAATACCAATATCCTCAATTATTGAAGTTGTCGCATCTTTAATTCCTGAGTTTAAATCAGATTCAATTGAATCAGGTTTATCCGACTTTTTAATTTGATAAAAAAAGAATATTAATAAAGCCACAAGGACCATGATCGATGCAAGTAGAACTACAGGAAAACGTATAGCAATCTTTTTTTTCAGCATATTTTATTGTTGATCTTCAGCAACCTCATAATCCTGCTCTATGCTTGGAGCAACATCAACGATTACGTCAGGCTCAGATACTAAATCCGCAGATGGTACATCCTCCATAACTGGCTCTTCGTCAATTTCCTCAACAATCTCTGGCTGTGATACATCCTCCATAACTGGCTCTTCGTTAATTTCCTCAACAATCTCTGGCTGTGATACATCGTCCACTAACTGCTGTTCTTCAATAATAGGATCAGGATGTGCAACAGGCTCTATGATTTCAATAGAGTTTACTTCACCCGATGTAGACGAGTCATCCATCAAACCCTGTAGCTCGTCACCGTCAACACAAATCTCCGAACCGTCGGACTTCTCTACACAAATATTTTCACTATGAACTTTTCTTACAAAGATCTCATCGAAATATCCACGAATAGCTGTTACCCTAGCAACCACAAGATCCGTCAAAAACTGCTTAGCGGCAGCAATTTTATTTGAAATAATGGCCTTTGGATCATATGGCGCCTCACTGTCAATACTAGCCATGAATGTCGTTAGACCATCACTAGAGTCATCAGCTCCACCAATAGCTGAAACGTCTCCTAATAGAACAGATCCAACGTCTAAATTAAAGTTTTTCACGAACATCAGTACCTGACCAATAGTGTCTCCATCAAACGACGACAACGATTGACCGATCACGGTACCAGAATCATTTGCACGCATTGCGATGCCTGGAGTAGATGAACTCGTAAGATAATCCCCGATTGTAATTGGGCCGTTTTCTGCAGAAACTATAACCGGAACTCGTCCTGAAAGCGCAATAAATGCTGGCGACTTACCAGATACATTCGTCCTGTTGCCGATGATTAGCCCTGGCATTGTAGAAACCACACCTATTACATTTCCATCATTTATTCCGGAGCTCTTCATCACACCGGCCGTAATATTTGGATCAATAGAAACCACTGTTCCTGGCAAAAGAGGATCTTCACTATAATAAATTTCGGCTACATCAGATCCTGATGTTCTAAAAGCCTCCAAAAAACTTCCGGCTTTAACTGTTATAGAATTAGATGAAGAAGTATTTTGCGCGAACTGCAAAGTAGCTGACCCAGAGCTACTGGCGGTTATTGTTCCTAAAATTCGCACAGTAAACCCATCATTTGAATCACCACCAATACTTGAATTAATAAGAGCTGTTGGTGAATTATCGCAATCAGTTTCGACAACTTGTGGAAATGCTGACCCTGAACTCTCTGTACCGGACATTTGAATATTACATGTCCAGCCAGACCCACCAAGAACGGCTAGCTTCAAGTCAGGACCTGAACTATTACCATTCGTTACGTAAAGTTCGTAATTAATGGCCCATGTTTCACCGGAGGCGATTGAAAAAGTTAAATCAGAATCACTTGTAAGAGCCGTGCTACTGGTTACCGATTGATCGGATAATTTTGCCTTCGCGACACTACTGCCACCAGTCCCAATACAATCTACCCATCCACCATTCTGATAACAACGAAAAACATCAGAATTCGTATTGTAATACATTGCCCCGTCCGTCCCAGTTGGGTCACCAGACGTGCTCTTTACGTCTAATACGAATAAATCCGGGGTAGTCGAACCAGATCCTCCGGCACCGATTTGAACTTTTCCGGTGGTACTAGTGCCGGCGACTTGAAGATTAATATTGCCAGTTCCAGCATTAAGATTAAGTGCCGTGGCTCCAGTTGAATTACCAATCGTAATCGTTTTAGCGTTAGAGCTAGTACCGATATTAATCGAGCCAGTCGTACCACCATCAAGCGTTAAAGCTGTCGCGGAACCTGAATTAAGCGTAAACGCACCACCGCCAACAACAGTCACCCCAGCAGCACCCAACTGAATGCTCGTAGCAGCACCGCCAACAGAAAGTGTAGTGGCGTTAGTATTAAAAAGTGTTGCAGTAGATGCGGTAGTTGTTACATCTCCTCCACCTAATGAAAGATCCCCGGCAGAGATTATATTAAACGCTCCAGTCTGGTTCCAGTCTGTTGTTAAATCACCAAGTGAAACGTTTAAACCTATAGTTTGTAGGCCATTGCCGAACGCATAATCCACGCCATCAAATACATCATCTACATAAGTCTTAACTGCATTTTGACTTGGGAAAAGTGTATCAGAAGTTCCCAGTGTTGTAGTCGTAGATTTATTAGCTGTATCTTCAGCAAAAAAACCAAGCGCGTCTTGCTTGCCACTAAATGCCGACCAATCTACCGATGTTAGAAGCCCTCTACTTGTAGCCGAAGCGCTCGGAATATTTAGCGTTAATGTTCCGCCAAGCGGGATCTGTGAGTCCGAAATAGTAAAATCACTCCCGGAGTCCCCTATCGCAAAAGTAATCGAAGAGTTCTCTAAATTTGCGTTTGGAATAGAGACCGGCAAATCTCCAACTACGATTGAACGGAAAGCAGGTTCACCTGAAGTTCCGTCTGGTGAAGCGAAGATTAGGTTTTGGTTTTGGTTGTTTAGCGAGGCCGAAAGTGTTCCTGAGGAAGTTAGTGGTGACCCTAATACAGTAAAGATTCCAGGCAATGAAAGATCTACGGAAGTAACCGTTCCAACATTACCTGATGCCCAGCTGGTATTGCTTCCGTCAGTCAATAAGAATTTTCCAGAATTACCTGGTTGTAATGGCAGAAAAGCATTTAATGCGTCATTAGCTGTTGCTTCCCCTGTTCCACCATTAGCGACAGAAAGTCTAGCTCCCGACCAATTGAAGTCATCTACACTCGAAAGAACTGATAGTGCTCCAAGTCCAAGATTATCTCTAGACTCCTCGGAGTCCTCAATATCAGAAAGATTATTAGATGGATCAAGAGGAATATAGCCGATAGCAGACTGCTTCTCATTAAAAATATTCCAATCTACTGAAGAAAGATAACCGTCAGTTACGATGTCAGATTGGCTGATGCCAAATTCACCGGTGACTTCGTCATACGTAAGAGGTGCACCAGTTACAGAAAGGGCCTCTCTAGCTCGTGCATCAGTGAAATAAAAAGCTCCATTTTCCGGAACTACCGACGTATCCAATACTTGAAACGTTTTGTCACCCCTATAATATGAGTCAGATGTAGACGCTGTAATGGCATCTTCCTTGTTGCTAAATGCAGTCCAGTCAACAGATGTAAGTAGCCCTCTACCTGTAACTGAAGCGCTCGGAATATTAAACGTATGGACGTTTGATCCTGAAACAATCATGAAATCCGTTCCGTCTGTTCCTACCACAAATGTCTGAGTAAGGTCCGATTGACCGTTGAGATTCAATATCGCGATTCCACAATCAGCACTCTCTGGCGCACAATCAGGTTCCAATGTTTCTCCGGGCTGGTAGATTGTGGCGTAAGCAGTATTAGTGACACCAAAGTTAATCGCAAAAATAAACAAAAAACATGCTACAACCTTAAAAATTGTACCATTCCTTTTTTTAGATAGTTTAGACAATAAAAACATATCCACAGTGCTTTCACATTTTACCATATTAATGCATGTATGGTCTATTCATTATTGTTGCTAATTTCATGGTTCGGTGACTTGATTGACGACATACGGATCCAATGTAACCAAAGCAGTCAATTGTCTAATATTACCTCCCTCTTCAATCCCTAATATAATTAATCGCTGACCCGAAGCTGGTGCCGTAATCACTAAATTACAAGTGATTTCACCTGTAGAAATTACAGCACCGGAAAAATCATTATCTTTTTTTATTTGAATTAAAGCCTCATCAAGACATCCAAAAACATCAGCTCGAGTATTCCACGCCGAAAGTGCAGTGGCGCTGTCTAAATAGCTATCCAAACTACCACGAGCCAAAACCGCGGTCGCCGCTATACTAATCACGCCCATCACCAAAACGTTTAGCAGTAATACAGCGCCACGAGATTGAAGTTTATCCATAATTATTGTTCAAGAGTGCTTGGCGACAAAACAAAGGTTGTGGCTCCGGAAAATGTTGCACTTCTATAAATTCTTCCATCGCTGTTGATTAATCCCACGTCAAAACTAACTCTTAGGCCGGTCAAAACACCATTATTGTCACGCACAGAATCAACTCGCCACTTACTCACGTCATGTTCCGGTTCAGTTAGCCAAACCGGAGTATCGTTACCACGAGTGAAGCGTAAACGTCGTACTGTTTGATTAGTACCGGAAAAATCAATAGTCGTACTAACAGAGTCAATTACCAAATTCGTACCGTTCTTATCCTTAAAACGTAGGATACTGTTGTCTGTCCCTAGCGTAGATGCGCTTATCTGAATAGCATCGGCTTCGGTTAGATTATGACTTAGTTCGAAGAAAATTAATGATGACGTCTGCCCTAATCGCATTCGAGCGTCAAATTTTACTTGCTGTTGCCAAACGTGAAAAACAAAAATTGTAAATGTTGGTAGAACAATACTTATTATACCAATATATAAAACAGTCTCGAGGAGCGTCATACCTTTATGTGGCAGTAGTTTCATATTTACAGCGGATTAAATGACGGTGACACCCAAACCGAAGCATCTGTAAAAATGACTGTCATAGTCATAGTCACATTACTCATCTGGCTATCAAACTGTCCCTTATTCAATTCCGCCGTGAAACCGGCATCCAATATAAAATTCTGGATATCAATCGTTTCACCCGATTCAACTTCATCTGTTGGCGTCCCAGGTCCAGATGATGACCACACCTTCGTAGTATCCATAAAAACCTGGTCAAGCTCAGAATTATTATTCCAGGTAAAAATTATTTTATCGATCGTTACATTATTACTACCATTATTTGT
>CAYPRR010000034.1:0-7852 GCA_964413245.1 uncultured Gammaproteobacteria bacterium | reverse complement strand
TCAAAGTTTTCCTTCTGAATTAATTTCAAAAGATCTACAACATAACGATTTTTCTCAATACAAATTATATTTTTAGCAGTAGCATTAATTCCCACATTAGCACCGCCAGAAAACACATCATAAAACGTTTGTATTTTTTTTGGGAACAACTTCGTTATTTGGGGTAAAAGTTTATGCTTTCCTCCTGTGTAATTTAAAGGTGATTTTACAAAGCCAGTTCGAACGGGATTATTTTTTGAAGCCGTAATAACCTTGTTTTTCTTTGATACAACATCAATTTTACACAGGAATATTCTTTCCTTTAAGTCATCTTTACTTGATTTTCCAGTAGTAAATTGCTTGAAATCGGTTTCAAAAACTCTGACTTCACCGCGCCTCTTTAATGCTGACAAGATTTCATGATCACTAATACGAGATTGAGATCTAGTGTTACCAGAAGTTCCCATATCATTATAAGAAACAAGAATATATTTAGCATCGATATTTTCTATCAGATTACTAAAGGCAACGCCCGCTGATTTCATGTTGTATTTACTCTTTATATGAGAGCGGTTAATCTTTTTTGCGACACCATAGACCTTCTCCTTTTTCCAGGCAGCGATGTTCTCTAGTAGGTGGTATGCATCAGAATACTGTCTAGAATTATATGGTGGATCAATATATACAACGTCAGCTTTAATCTTTTTTACAACTTCATTAGCATCATCTTTATATATCTCAACTGGATATTCTGAATTTTTAATGTCTAATGGAAGAAGAAAAAGTTTCTTATTTGGAATGTTAATTTTTCTATACGCATCGTAATGTCCCACCGTGTTAGCGATCTTATCGAGAGCATAGATAAGAGATGTGAGTAAATACGATTTTTCTCTTCTTGTGATTATCTTTTCTTCAAATAGTTTTTCAATATCATCTCTAATAAAGCCAATTTTTTTAGAGTTTTCTGCATCAAAGTAGGTATTTGAAAAGTTTTTTGAAAAATAGTTTTCGTGATACTTTTTAATATCGATATCGTTGTAATGCTTTAGCCGTTCTTTTAGTTTTTCTACTCTTATATTGTCTTTACCGAAAAAAGCAGTATAAATATGAGAATTAGAATCAAGAATATCGTTAACAATTATTTTGGAACGATTATGAAAATGATTTGCAACTGTACCAGTACCTGCAAAAATATCAGCAAAAGAATTAAATTTGATATTTTCTGTTTCAAGTATATTATCAATAAAAGAGAGGAGTTTTGTCTTGGAACCAAGATAACGCCTTTGTGCTATACAAATCTTCTTATTTCCAAAACATGCATCGTTCATATATATATAATACTACAAACAAATTATAATTAGAAGATTTGAGTGGTAAAAAAGTTTAGAGATATTTATACCCAATATCCTTAAACGTTTCACTGAGTTGAATCTTTAATTGTGCACGACCATTACCACCTTTAAGGTAGCGTTCTCTCCGTTTAGCTTCGAGTTCAGATTGATAGGCTTCGTAATAAATTAACTTTAATGGACGGCGATATTTATATCAGACGTTTCCGTGAGAATGCGTGACCTGATGGTGTTTTTAAATATTTTTCAAAGTCTTGTGCTCGAAGTTTCGACGTAAATGCTGCAAACCAAATAAGTTTCCACGGACGAAACTTTTTAGTGTGGAATGATTTTCCGTCGTTATGTTCTTTCAAACGAGTCGTGACATCCTGTTCTGTATAACCATAATAATATCGACTATCGAGATCACTTTGGATGATGTACGTCGTATACATAATAAACATATGATAACAAAAAATACGCACTAGCGTATTGATTCGAGCCCCACTTTGCTCTCGCTTCGCTCGAGCTTCGTTAGGGGCACCCCTAACGGAGTTCCGCCTCCGGCGGAACGGAGTGGGGTGGCGGAGAGGGGGGGATTCGAACTCCCGAAACCGGTTAAGGTTTACTCGCTTTCCAAGCGAGCGCACTAGGCCACTATGCGACCTCTCCGTGAACTAAATTTTGACTAATATTCTGCCTCTCCATTAAGTGACGGTATTGTAGTAAAATGGAGGCAAAAGATCAAGTGGATCGTCGCCATGGCCGAAACTCATGATTAATGCTAAATCCAAAGAGATAAATCGTATTATTCCGTATATGAAGAATGGCGATAATAAACGTAAAATTATTTTGTTCGAAGACAAGCAAATTCGCCGCTCTTGGGATGAAGAGAGGGAGCTTTGGCTTTTTGCGGTTGTGGATGTGATAGCTGTCCTTTCGAATAGTAATAATCCCCAGGTTTACTGGCGCGTTCTCAAGAAACGCCTCCGAGATGAGGGTTCAGACCAAACCGTTACAAAATGTAACGGTTTGAAATTGATGGCTCCAGACGGCAAGTTACGACTTACTGACGTAGCCGATACCGAGACCATCCTAAGACTTGTTCAATCGATCCCATCTCCAAATGCAGAACCATTAAAGTTATGGCTAGCACAGGTTGGTTATGAAAGACTGGAGGAAACTGCCGATCCTGAAATAGCTATTAATAGAGCTCTTCAAACGTATTTACGCAAAGGCTATTCGACAAATTGGGTCAATCAGCGTCTAAAAAGTATTGAAATTCGGAAGGCACTTACAGACGAATGGGAGAAGCGAGGAGTTAAAGAGGGCTTGGAGTTCACAATTTTGACCAATGAGATTACACTGGCCTGGACCGGACTGACCACTAAGCAATATAAAAATCTAAAAGGGCTCAAGAAGGAAAACTTACGTGATAACATGACCAATTTAGAATTGGTGTTGAATATGCTCGCCGAAACTGCGACGACAGAAATTTCAGAGAAGCGACAACCCAAGGATTTTGAAGAGAATAAGCGTGTAGCTCACGAAGGTGGTAGTATCGCAGGCAATGCTCGTATAGAAATTGAATTGAAGACAGGCAGTGGTGTAATCAATCAAAAAAATTTCAAGACATCTAAAAAAATAGAGCAAAAGATCAAGTCATTAACAAACTAGGTATTTAGTGCTTAATTATCGTCAATTATGAAAAGAAACATCTTTCTGTGGTCTTTGTACGATTTCGCCAATTCAATCATCATGATAGTTTTTCTTTTTTATTTTTCACAATGGTTAGTTGTTGATAGCGGAAAACCTGATTGGTGGTATAACGCGACACTGATCATTTCATCATTGCTATTTATCGTTACCGCTCCGGTAGCTGCTCAAAGACTCGATGTGACCGGTCGTAAGCTAGCCGGAGTTAGATCGTTCTCTTTTTTGATGGTGCTATTTTTCATGCTTACGGCGTTAATCGTGCTTTTTGCTCCAGCCTTTACATTATTAGCTACCGTTGTTTATACCTTGGCGATGTATTTTTATTTGATGACTTTTGTTTATTACACGCCAATGATCAACGATCTTTCTAACGATAAAAATCGTGGATGGATTTCTGGACTGGGATTTGGTGCTAATTACCTTGGACAAGTTTTTGGTCTGCTTGTGACTTTGCCTTTTGCCACCGGTAGCATTGAACTTTTTGGCGCTCCGGGTCGTGGTCAAACATTTATTCCGGCTTTAATTTTATTCGCCATTTTTGCTTTGCCACTTCTTTTTAAATACAAAGAGGTCGTCAGGGAACAGCCGGTTGAAAAATTAAATATTAAAAAAGAGTACGCCAGTATTTTTGAAACTATCAAATTGGTTTTCTCTGTTAGAAATTTCTTGTTGCTTTTTGTAGCTTATCTACTTTTCAGTGACGCACTCCTTACTTTCGCTAACAACTTCCCAATATTTTTGGAACGTGTTTTCAGCGCTTCTGATAGTGTTAAGACGTATATTACGGCTGGAATCCTTACTTTTTCTGGACTCGGTTCATTGTTATTTGGAAAAATTTCAGATCGTTTTGGTACTAAGATTACACTTTCATTTCTGCTAATTTTCTGGACAATTTTCTTTCCAGTCTTAGCTTTTGCTCCATCACTTTCCGTTGCTACCGTCATTTGCTTGATCGCGGGTTTTTTCTTTGGACCAGTTTGGGGCGTCAGTCGAGCGATGGTTTCACAATCTACCACCAAAGAAGCCGAAGCTCGATCATTCAGCTTTTATACCTTAGCCGAGCGGTTTGCGACTTTTATTGGCCCGATTACTTGGAGCGCTATTCTGGTAGCTACGGCTAGCACTGGAAACGCAAGTTATTCCTACGCGCTTATCGGGTTAGGAATTTTAGTATTGTGTAGCTTCTTTATTATCAGAAAAATCAATTATGAAATTCACCCTGCCAGCCGATAAAGTGCCCAAACAGAAGGAAGCGATGCGTAAGGCTGGCTACTTTGAGTTTGTTGATCCAAATACGCACGAGATGAGTTACGTGCTTCAGTTGGGGCCAGAATATTACCCACGTTTTCACCTTTATATCGAAGAAAAGAATAATGTTTTAAGCTTCAATCTTCACTTAGATCAAAGGAAGCCTAGCTATGGTGATAGTCATATGCACTCTGGTGAATATGACGGCCCAACCGTGGAAAAGGAATTGCACCGGGTTGCTGGTTGGGTGGTCGCAGTCGCTCGGGAGTGATGTTGAAATTGTTGAATCGGCTTCGCCTTGTTGAAATTGTTTATTGAATTAATCAACATTTTCAACAACTTCAACAATCAAGTATACTATCGCTATGGACCTCTCTCAAATCAAAAGTAGTACAGTTATCTTGATTATCGCTGGTTTAGGATTGTTAATTGGTTTAATGCTCACCGGATCAACGCAGATTACAATTTTCTTTACGGCTAAAATCGTCGGTTTGGTTGGAGTAATTTTCGCTTTCTTTGGTTTATGAAATTTTTAGATTTTATTTTTTTATCAGGCTGGCATCAATTGGCAATTCTGGTCGTAATTGTATTTTTAGTTTTTACTTTTATTGCCAGCCTTAGTCATCGGGTCTTAAAAAATCATGTCACCACTTGGTTTGTATGGTTATGGCGTGCTTTCTGGGTTCTAATCATCATTGAATTAGTTGGTGATTTATTAACGATTCAACCTGTAATTTTTATCGATGATCAGACTCTGGTCGCCAAGCACGTCATTTACGGCCTCACCTTGATTATCGCTTCAATTTTGAGTAACCTGAGCTCATGGAAGCTAAAGACGAAATAAAACAAAGGCTGGACATCGCGGACGTTATCTCCGGCTACCTCACCATTAAACCGGCCGGTAGCGGGAGTTTTAAAGCTATCTGTCCTTTTCATTCGGAAAAGTCGCCATCATTTCATATTTCGCGTGAACGTCAGATTTGGCATTGTTTTGGCTGTAATCAGGGTGGCGATATCATCAGCTTTGTGATGCAGATTGAGGGCATGGATTTTCCCGAAGCTCTGCGCGTTTTAGGATTAAAGGCTGGTGTGGTGGTGCCAGAGTTTACACCAAGTCGAACAACCAATGAAGAAACCAGTTTGCGAGAGCTGAATGATTTGGCTTGTAAGTTTTTTGAAAAGATTTTATTTAATCATCCAGAAGGCGCTGTAGCCCGTGAATATTTAATTAAACGACAGTTTGCTGGTGATTTGGTGACAGAATTCCGTCTTGGTTGTGCGCCTGATCGTTGGGATTCGTTAGTGACCTTTTTAACTAGCCGAGGCTTTTCGACTGATCGAATTCAAAAAGCTGGATTAGCCAAGTCTCGTTCGACTGGCGGTGGCTTGATTGATCGTTTCCGTAACAGGTTAATGATTCCGCTTTGTGATTATACTGGTCGAGTGGTTGGTTTTACCGGGCGTTATCTAGGTGAAATTGATGAAAAATCTGGTCCAAAATATCTCAACTCGCCAGAAACAGCTATTTATCACAAGAGTGATCAGCTTTACGGTTTGCATTTAGCAAAGTCAGCCATCAGATTACTGGGTAGTGTGATTATCATGGAAGGTAATCTTGATGTTGTTGCTTCACATAAGGCTGGTGTAAAAAACGTGATCGCTAGTTCAGGCACGGCGTTAACTGAGTCTCAACTTCGCCAACTCAAGAAACTAACTAGCAAGTTAATCTTTTGTTTTGATGGCGATAATGCCGGCTTCATCGCGGCCAAGCGTGGTATTCATTTGGCGCAAACGATGGATTTTGAAGTGAGCGTGATTGCTATTCCTAAAGAGCTAGGCAAGGATCCAGACGATGTAGTGCGACAAAGCCCAGAGAAATGGGTTGAATTGGCCGGTGCGCCAATTCATATTGTTGATTATTATTTCCGCCAAGCGCTCACTCAATATAATCCACAAAAAGTTGATGATAAAAGGGAGATGGCCAAATCTCTAATTGAAGAAATCGCGCGCATTAAAAGTCCGGTGGAACGTGAGCACTGGTTGCAGGCGTTGGCCGATGTGATTCATGTTGGTTTAGAAATTATTAAGCCAATGGCTGAATCTATTATCGACGTTAATAAACCGGCGGTGAATTCGGTGGCGGTTGTAAAGAGCACAGGGCAACCACATGGGGTTGCCCCTACGGCGTCGGTAATTTCGTCGAGCGAGGCGTATTTTAAGTCGAAAATGGATCGGGCATCAGCCTTTGTTTTAGGTGTCTTTTTGATTCGGCCGGAATTGGAAGCTGATCTGGTGGCCAGGGTTAATGCGGACTTGTTAGCACCATATTGGTCATCGCTTTACAAACGAGCTGTTCTTGCCTATACTGCAGGGCAAACGACTGATTCCACGTCACAAAATATTTTTTCGCGGCTCAGCGCCATTTTGGCTAGCGACGGATCACAAGATGAAATTAGCCGGCTTAACGCCGTCGCCATCTGGATCGAACGCTTGACCCAAGGCCAATCGCCCGAAACCGTGCGTTGCGAACTTAGTCAACATATCGCGTTACTCGACGCCAATTGGCGCGAAACGCAACGACAACAATTAGAAGGAGCTATTCGCCAGGCAGAATCCGCCGGGGATTCAGAACGTCTTCGGATTTTAATGGAGCAGTATTCCAGACTTTTGCGCAGTTGAAATTGTTGAAACTGTTGAAGTTGTTGATTATTAATTAATCGACGATTTCTGCTTTTACAATTTCAACAAGGTAATCCGATCCAACATTTTCAACAAATTCAACATTTATGCCTAAGTCGAAAGTCAAAGCCAAGGCTAAAGTTAAGAAAATTGTAAAAAAAGTTGTTATTAAGACCATTAAAAAAGCTACTAAACCAGCCAAGACTGCCAAGCCGGTTAAAGTGGTCAAGAAAGTCAGCGCTCCGGTCGTTTTGCGCGAACGTTATGTTAAGTCAGCGCCACCAACGCCAGAAAAGCTTCAGCGCTTAATAGAGCGTGGCATGACGCGTGGTTTCATTACCGAAAGCGAAGGTATGTTTGCTTTTGGTGATGTTGAAGATCATTTAGATTTATTTGAAGAGTTTTTAGACCGAGTTGAAGAAAAGGGTTTGCACTTCGTGGAAATGAAAGAGGGCTTTTTAGGCACTAGCAAATCGATGGAAGGTGTCTACGAAAAGATTCGTGTCAAGGTTGATTCTAAAGTTGACATGAGCGAAATTACTCAGGATTCGATTCAGATGTACTTGCGTGAAATCGGTAAGATTCCGTTGCTGTCAGCTGAAGAAGAGATTGGTTTGGCTAAGCGCAAAGAGCGCAATGATCGTGAAGCGGAGCGTCGTTTGATCGAAGCGAACTTGCGTTTGGTGGTTTCGATCGCCAAGAAGTTCGTTGGTAAACAGCTGTCGTTGCTCGATTTGATTCAGGAAGGCAACGTCGGTTTGTTCCGTGCCGTTAAAAAGTTTGAATATCGCAAAGGTTATAAGTTTTCGACGTATGCCACTTGGTGGATTCGCCAGGCGATAACTCGTGCTCTCGCTGATCAAAGCCGAACGATTCGTATTCCGGTGCACATGGTGGAAACA
>CAYPRR010000033.1:0-7870 GCA_964413245.1 uncultured Gammaproteobacteria bacterium | reverse complement strand
CCGCCGATAACGCCCCAATTCCACGATATGAAACCGAAACATGCTCAGGAGCTGTTTCTTCTAGTGCGTACTCTTCGATAATCTCATTATCTTGCGTACTGGCGAGATGATAAAGAAGACTTTTCTGTCCAAAAGACTCTGCTCGAACTTCATTTGTCCCTAAGTTGATAACACCAACCACCGCAGCGATTAAAAGCATGACGGCATGCACCGTGTATCGATTGGAAATAATATACATCAGCTTATTTTTAGCCGGACGCCATAAATGGTTGAGTCCGCGCCGAGACAAAAGAACAAGTCTATAAACCGGTACAGCCACTGTGCCTATAAAAAAACTACCGACCGCGCGCAGTGGCCTAAATATTAATATGTTTGTCTGTAAAACATATGGTTTTAGCCTAACTAGGGTCCTAATAGAACCAAGTCCGAGCCGTGTGAGAAATTGTTTAAATGAGTCTGACAGATAATGCCATTTCGGCCAGCCAAAGATAACATAAAGATTGAATTTTTTCAAGGCTTTATTGACAAAAACCCCTTAAAAACGTATTATCTTGTTGTTATATTATTAATCGCTCCAAGCATTTATGGACGTGACTCAATACTCCCTGATTGTCGCCATCGCGGCCATCATTTTTACTAGCTTGCTGGTCCGTTGGATCCTCAAACTACCAGCCGGAGAAGGCAAGATGATCGGCATTGCACTCGCGATTCAAGAAGGCGCTCAGGCATATCTCGCACGCCAGTATAAAGTGATTACTGTTATCGGAATTATTGCCATGCTAGCCATTGGTAAATTCCTAGGCTGGAATATGGCGCTAGGTTTCGTGGTTGGTGCCGTGCTTTCCGGATTGACTGGCTACATCGGTATGCAGGTCTCGGTCCGAGCAAACGTTCGTACTACTCAAGCTGCTAAATCAGGATTACAACAAGCACTCGACGTCGCCGTTCGTGGTGGCGCTGTCACCGGCCTGTTCGTCGTCTCACTTGGCTTGCTCGGTGTAGCTGGTTTTTACTATTTTACACAAGACATAAATGCGCTCATCGGCTTTGGCTTTGGTGGTTCATTAATTTCCGTCTTCGCTCGCTTAGGTGGAGGAATTTTCACCAAGGCTGCCGACGTCGGCGCCGATTTGGTTGGAAAAGTTGAAGCTGGAATTCCAGAAGATGACCCACGTAACCCAGCCGTCATTGCCGATAACGTTGGCGATAACGTCGGTGACTGCGCCGGTATGGCCGCTGATCTCTTTGAGACTTACGCTGTAACTGTAGTTGCCGCCATGCTCTTGGGATCACTCACTTTCCCTGGTGTTAAAGCTGTTTTAACCTTCCCATTTGCTGTTGGTGCTGTCGGTATCATCGCTTCGATCATCGGTATCGCTTTCATCAAGTTAGGCGCCAACAAAAACATCATGGGCGCCCTATACAAAGGCTTGATCGCTGCTGGTGTGGTTTCCGCCGTAGCTTTCTACCCACTAACAAAATATCTACTTGTCGGCATTAATGGCCTTAATACCATCAACATTTTCTGGTCGTTGATCGTTGGTCTAGCTGTGACCGGCTTGATGGTTGTCATTACTGAATATTACACTGGCACTCAATTCAAGCCAGTTCAGAACTTGGCCGCCGCCTCACAAACCGGACACGGCACCAATATCATTGCCGGTCTCGCCCTTTCAATGCGTGCCACTGTTTATCCAGTCTTGACCATTGTCGCTGGTATTCTAGTTGCCTATTGGTTGGCCGGTATCTTCGGCATTGCTATGGCCGTAGTCGCCATGCTTTCACTCACTGGAATCATCGTCACGATTGATGCCTACGGACCTATTACCGATAACGCTGGTGGTATTGCCGAAATGGCCGAACTCGATGAATCAGTTCGTGCTGTTACCGATCCACTAGATGCTGTTGGCAACACCACCAAGGCTGTAACCAAAGGTTACGCCATCGCTTCAGCCGGTTTGGCTGCTACGGTGCTTTTCGCTAGCTACACTGAAGAATTATCAAAACTTGGACACGATTTTGCCTTCTCGCTGTCTAATCCCTACGTTTTAGTCGGATTGTTCTTGGGTGGACTGATGCCATATCTGTTCGCCGCCTACGCTATGGAATCGGTCGGCCGAGCCGCTGGTAAAGTAGTGGAAGAAGTTCGACGTCAGTTCCGCGAGATCAAAGGAATCATGGATGGTTCTGGTAAGCCAGATTACGGTGCCGCCGTCGACATCGTTACTCGCGCTGCCATCAATGAGATGATTACTCCAGCTTTGATTCCAATCATTTTGCCAATCTTCGTCGGTTTCGTTTTGGGACCTGAAGCCTTGGGTGGATTATTGATCGGTTGTATTGTCACTGGTTTATTCCTAGCTATTTCCATGACCACCGGTGGTGGTGCCTGGGATAACGCCAAAAAGTACATCGAACAGGGAAACTTCGGTGGCAAGAAATCTATTGCTCACCAAGCGGCTGTGACTGGAGACACTGTAGGTGATCCATACAAAGATACCGCGGGTCCAGCCATCAACCCAATGATCAAAATTGCAAATATTATTGCGTTGCTGATAGTTGCTCTAATCGTTTAATTACAGACAGCAATAAAAATAGGGTTTTAAAAGCCCTATTTTTAATTGACAAAACACCATCAAGGGCATAATCTCAGACTTGAGGTGTACCTTGAATACTGCAACTTATTGGCGTGTAATGCTGTCTCCCGAAGGACCAAACCCTCTGCTTAGTGGTCCTACAGCGGCAACAAGATATCCGCCCGGAACTGTAACGCTCGACGCCTTCGGCAACAGAGTGCCAAGTAGCGTATGCTTGGCCATTCACCTTCGGAACATCGATCGTGAAAAGCGACAAATCATCCTGGCCATAGGCACCAATCCTGCCATACCAAAAGATGACGGTTTGGTACGACGCAAGATCATGGACAGTTGGTCAGACATCAGAAATGGTGTTGAGCTCGCAATCATCGCCGTGGCGCAACGTGGACATCCGCTTCCAATCGAGCAAGATGCGATCCTGTTCGTTATGGGGCAACCACCAGCAACATCGAGCGAACGGGCAATTGTTACAGTCGACTTCGACTTCGGTCAGCGTCGACGGGAGATAATCGCGACCAGAGACGCATTCTTGCTCTATCAGCGACAACCATGGAACGAGCGAGTCGTTGCATGGTATCATCGCTTGTTTGATCTGGAAGAGGAGCGCCTTTTCCAAAAGCGAAAGTTCGTGGCTGAGACAGTAGCTAAATCTATCGGTGAAAAGCTTGAACGACCAACGCCAGGAGAACAATACATTGGTAAATCTGTGAGTTCGGAGCTGTTGAAGGCTATGCTCATCAAGCATTTAAGCAATCCAGTCCAAAGCCTGTTCGCGGCACTCTTCGCTAATGACAGATTACTTGCAGTAGAACTTTTGGAACGTGGACGCACAGCTGGCGCTATGACCACGGTAAACATCGCAGAAGATGAGCTTGTTCCGGCCACAGATGAGGTTCCACTACCACCAATTGCCGAACCACCACCAAACATGACGCTGATTTCACTAGATGATGGCCCAAGCTTGGTAGCGGACATAAAACACAAACCGCCACCAGTCGTAACAACCCCGATCGTGCGAGCAGACACGGTTTGCACCAGTGCTCCGGAGCCAGCGTTCGCTCACCGCCCACCAGGAATCGTCCAACTGAAGGGCAAAAAGCCTATTGAAGATTGATTCGTGCCCCAAAGCCTGTAATGGGCTGAGGGGTCATTTTTTTTAGCTAATCATTGACACAAGTTGATTTTTTTCTTATCATCGGCCTACAAATATGCCTTATACCATTGAAATTAAAGACAACAAAGCCACCTTTACCGTCACCGTGCCAGCCGAAAAAGTCACCGAAGGCATGAAAGATGCCGCGGAGCATTTAGCCGAGCATTCTGACATTCCTGGATTCCGCCCAGGTAAAGCCACCTATGATGTTCTAAAACAACGCCTTGGTGAAATGAAAATTCTCGAAGAAGCTCTGGAGGGCCTGATCCGAGCTGGTTTTATTTCAGCAATGATCGAAGAAGATTTAGATACTATCGGACAGCCATATTTTAACGTGGTGAAAATGGCACCAAATAACGAGCTCGTTTTTACTGCTGAAATCGCTTTGCACCCAAAGATCAAAAAGTTAGCCGATTACAAAAATCTCACGGTCGCTAAAAAAGACACTTCAACATCAAAAGAATTAATCGAACGGGCCAAGAAAGACCTAACAGCGATGCGCACTAAAGAAGTGCGGGCAGAAAAGGGTTACAAGAGCACTAAGGGTGACAAAGTCATCGTGGCGCTTGGCATGAAGCGTGAAGGCGTAGTGCTTGAAGGTGGCGAAAGCCAAAGTCACGGTGTTTACACCGGCGAAGAACACTACATCCCAGGTTTTGCGCAACATTTGATCGGCCTGGAAGAAGGCGATAAAAAAACTTTCACCCTCAAGTTTCCAAAAGATCATTACCAAAAACATTTATCTGATCAGGATGTTGATTTCGACATTGAAGTTAAAGAAATTTTCAAACTCGAAATTCCGGTGATCGATGAAGAGTTCGTCAAAAATCTCGGTATGACTTCCGTAGCCGACCTAGAAACTAAACTGGCAGAAAATATTAAAATCGAAAGCGATGCCGAAGAATCAATTCGTCAGGACAAAGAAGTTCTGGAATTGATCTCTTCAAAATCTGAATTCGAAACGGTCTCTGATTTACTCATTAATCAAGAGATCGAAAAAATGTTGCACGAACTCAAAAATAATGTAAACAACCAAGGTGCTGAGTTTGAAAACTATCTAAAATCAATTAACAAATCACTGGCTGATTTAAAACTTGATTTCGCGCCAACCGCGCTGACTCGCGTTAAAGTCGCCATGATTCTCGGCGAAGTCTCTGAAAAAGAAGGTATCAAGCCAACAGAAGATGAAATTAGTGCCGAGCTCGATAAGTTGGCCGAAAACTATAAAGACAATAAAGAAGCGACCGAAACTTTATACTCACCGCAGTATCGCACCTACATCGAAAAACAAATGACCAACCGAAAAACGATTGATCACCTCAAGTCAGTGATGGTCAAATAAGCACAGAGCGGGAGAAATCCCGCTTTTGTGTTACCATATTATTTATATGTACATGCTCACTTCTTGGTTAAAAATTTTTCCTAATGTCTACGACGCTGGCAACAAAATAGTTTTTGTAAAACAGAAATTTTTAACTTCCGTGTTTTCTATATTAATTGGCGCCAATTCATTAATCGTTGGCATTGTTTACGGATTGATCACGTATTACACAGACCGAACCGAAGACAAAATGATTATGCTTTTCCTAGCCGCCGGACCAGTAGCAGCATTGGGACTATATCTTTTATTAAAAGGAATTGAAGGCAATAGAATCCGTCAGGAATCCGGTGGAATTCATCCAACCGATACTCTTTTTATCATTGACGGCTCAAACAAAGAACTTCGACGCTGTGTCGGCAACATCGAAGAGCGATTGACCGATTTTGCTGATTTGAAAATGGAAGTTATTACCATCCACGGCAAAAGTAATACTTACTCAATCCAACTTGCCTGGGCTGATCAAAAAATTCGAGTGGCTAACAGTGGTCGAAAATCAGACATGGAAAAATTGTTAACTGATGTTCAAAGTAGAGTCGGATTGGTACCGACCGTTCAAGAAAATTAATCAAATACCACCGACATCTCTTTTAGTTGACGTTCGTTGCATTACAAGTATAATGCAGTTATATGCGTACATCAATCTCCTTTAATCTCACAAAAACCGAAGCAGAAAAAACACGAAAATTAGCTCGAACACGTGGGTTTGCTACCACCACAGATTATTTGAAATTTCTCCTCGCACAAGATGATATTGATCTTATTAGTGAAGACGAATTGGTAGGAAGACTTCAAAGTATCGATCGATTGCATCGGGCGGGCAAGCTCATCAAGGCAAGATCCATCGCCGATCTGATGACAAAATATGCTCGTTAAGCACCTCTCATACCACGAAAAATCTTTACAGGATCTTCAACGACTTCCAGAAGAAATTATAACAAGAGCTATAAAAACAGAAGCTTTGTTTCGGAAGAATCCGCTTCATCCGTCACTTCGATTACATCCATTAAAAGGACGGCTAAAAGGTTCGTGGTCCATCTCTGTCACGATGAATGTCAGAATTTTATTCAATCGGCAGAATGATGGCACTATTGTTTTCTTCGCGATCGGACAACATGATATTTATAAATCACTATGAGGTTTGGAGCACACGTTTCAGCAGCTGGAGGATTATGGAACGCCGCTAAAGAAGGGCAAGCTTTGGGTTGTGAAGTCGTTCAGATTTTTTCTAGACCACCACAAGGCGGAAAACCAAAAGAGATTACAGAGGAAGAAGCTTTGAAGTTCGAAACTGCGATCAAAGAAGCTGGAATTAAGGATGTTTATATTCACTCGCCGTATTTCATCAATTTAGCCTCCAGCAATCCACGGATTGAACATAGTTCGATTTCAGTGCTCCGAGAAGAATTAGAGCGCGGATCTAAACTCGGCTGCAAAGCGATGATGTTTCACCCAGGATCAGCTAAAGACGTTGGTGCAATAAAAGGCCGTGAAATGGTGATTAGTGGGCTCAATGGCATACTGGATGGCTACACTGGATCCTGCCAACTACTCATCGAAATCTCAGCCGGAGCCGGCGAGATTATGGGTGATGAGTTCGAAGAGCTCGCCGAGTTCCTACAAGGCGCTGAACGTGGCAAAGAAATTGGTATCTGCTTTGATACTCAACACGCCTTTGCCTCAGGCTATGATTTACGAACACCGGAAGCGGTCGAAGCAACCTTTAAAAAGTTTGATCAAACCGTCGGTCTAAAAAACCTAGTCGCCAGTCACTGCAACGATTCTAAAATTGAACTCGGCGGCAAAAAAGACCGTCACGAACATTGGGGCGAAGGCCACATTGGTCTGACGGGCCTCGAGGCCATTATCAATCATCCCAAACTCCAGCACCTCGACCTAATCTTGGAAACTCCGTGGGAAAAAGATGAAGAAACTGATCCCCGAATCAAGGATATGAAGATTCTCAAGAAGTTCCGCGAGAAATAACCGAAAACCCCGCCTGGCATTTCGCCGTGCGGGGACTTTGGAATGGGCACGAGTGAAACTCGCGCCACGACGTTACGGCCTACGAAATTCTAAGTAATACCTACCAGATTGATAGTCGCGCTTCCAGCCAGTAAACATCTCGACACGTTCGACGACCTCAGTTACATAATCCACATTCCACACGCCACTCGGCATAGAGACAAAATACTTGTGAGTTTCCCAGTAAGGAATTTGACTTTCACCTTTTTTCACAAGATACGCGCTAATATGCCAGTACCCCAAAAAGGTCGAGTACTCCGCACGAACCAGGATCTCTTCGTCTTCGGCCAGCCGAGACTCAGCGGCCACGAGTGCATCTTTCATGAAGGACTCCTTTGCCTCGTTTGAGGACTTATTTGATGTAAAACGATGTCCCGAGTTGATCAAAGATGCTATTCTGAAGTCACTCTTTGGTCTCTCATCTTGACGGTAATACCATAACACAATTTTACTCTTTTGTCAACCCTGCAGGGTGACAATAATACAATATGCAGAAAAGTGCCTTAAAATCAGCCCTTTCAGACCTTGATTTTCGTCCATCAGAAGTGGACGTCTACTTAGCTTTGATGTCTTTGGGTGTCACTTCAGTCGGTGCCTTGATTAGTAGTACCGGTTTACACCGTAACGTGGTTTACACCGCACTCGAGCATCTAGTCGCCAGAAAACTCATTTCCGAGCAACAAATTAAAGGCAAAAAAACTTTTTCTTTGTCTGATG
>CAYPRR010000032.1:0-7956 GCA_964413245.1 uncultured Gammaproteobacteria bacterium | reverse complement strand
CAGAACAGACGGCGCTTCGCGCCGACCATATTTTTGCTTCCGAACCCGATTTCATTTTTTGGCGGAGAGGGAGGGATTCGAACCCTCGATGCCCTTTCAGGCATACACGATTTCGAGTCGTGCGCGTTCGACCACTCTGCCACCTCTCCTGGGAGTACTTTTTAGTACTTTGGTCGTGGCCAAGAGGCTATCACGATTAAGCTTGATATTCAAGGTTATCGGCTATACAATTTAATTGTATGAAGAAATTCTTGTTCGCTTCATTTATAGGTTTGATTTTGATTGGTGCCGGTTGCGAATCTATTGAAGTCGCTTTTCCCATTATCGACGAACCTTACGAGCCATTTGAAGATCATTACGATGTTTGTACCGATCCAAGTACCAGTGAAACAATCTACAAATTTTCATTTTATGGTGATGACTCCGGCTGGGAAAGATATTATAACCAGAACGGAGAGTTGATTGAGATAACACCGGAAGTTGGGCCTTACACTGGGCTTTATGCAACCACTCAAGTTGAGAATTGTGTGCGAACAACAGAAGATTATTTTAAAAGTGTGACCGGCATGTAATCTTTTTTTAGAAGTTGCTGTATAATGTATTTGATTATAATTAATCGATTCATATGGCCAAAGGTAACAACGCTCAAAATAAAGACAAGAAAAAACCAAAGAAGAATAAAAAGTAATGCAAAAGGTTGTCGTTGCTTCGAAGAACGTGGTGAAGTTGAGTGCTACTCAATTAGGTTTTGAAAAAATGTTCCCGGGTGTGCCTCGGGAACATTTTTGTATTTCGGCGGCTTCGGACGTACCTGATCAGCCAATGGGCGATGAGGAAACGTTGCTCGGCGCCAATAATCGATTACAAATTATTCGCCAAGTCGAACCAATGGCTGATTATTGGGTGGCTATTGAGGGCGGATGTGGTTGGGACGGCAAGCAAATGAGTGTTTTCGCTTGGGTGGTTGTGTGTTCAAATGATGGTCGAATCGGGCAGGCTCGATCGGCAACATTTTTTGTTCCACCTAAGATGGCCGACTTAGTTCGTGGTGGTATGGAGCTGGGATTAGCTGATGACGCTATCTTTGGCCGAACCAATTCTAAGCAACAAAACGGCACGGTTGGAATGTTGACTGGTGATGTGATCGATCGCGTTGCATATTACACGGAAGCTGTGGTGTTGGCGTTGATTCCGTTTAAGAATGGATCTTTGTTTCCAAAGTCCGATGTAGTCTGATTACATCGGTTGTTAAAATAGCTAAGAAAAACCAAGTTAGAATCGAAAGATCATTTTTAAAATAGGGAACGTCGACCAGGCCGTGGATAACCATGGTTGCCAAAGCGGCAAATGCCGCCTCGCTGTAGGGGTGGGTCTGCGACCCACCCTGTGCTGTCCGCATTGTCACGTATACCGTTTTTATCACCGACCACCCCAACCAAGTAACGGCTAGCAAGCCGAGCAAACCCAACTCTACCCAAATGTTCAAAATAATATTATGTGGGTACTGAAATATTTCGTAGAAAGTCGCATCGTGATAATCGGCGATTACTGTTGGAAAGCCAGAAAGTCCTGCGCCAAAAATCGGGTGATCACCTAACATAGTAATTGTTTCATGCCAAATATTGCGTCGAGCGAGGCCTGAAGTATCTTGGAGTAAAAGTTTTTCACGGACAATCGGGGCAGATGCAAACAGAACTCCAGCCACAGCGACACAAGAAGCAAGAGCGATCAGTTTATTTTTTTTATTGGTACCAGAGATTAAATAGGCCAGAAGTAATCCAGCTGGAATGGCGATAAAAGTCGCCTCGGTTTGCGAGAAGACGATAGCGATGATTCCAAGAACGGTTGTGAATATTGCGATTCGCCGTAGGGGTAGGTCTGTGACCTGCCCTTTGCTTCCTCGCCCAATCAATACGATCGCAAACGCCACAATCGGTGCCAAGAATAATCCGACCGCATTTGGAAAATCAAATAAACTGGCGGCCCGATTTTCAATATCCCACGGTGCTGGAATTCCTAGACCGGTAAAGTGCTGAACAATAGCACCGAGACTCACCACACAGGCCGAAACGAAGAGCGAAGTGATGGCTCGATGCCAATCAGCGCTATCTCGAAACATCGATCGCAACATCAAATAAACTAAAATTGGCTCAATAAAATAAGCTTTCCAGACGCCCAAAGCTGCGAAGGTATTCGGTGAAACTACGACAGCAAAGCAGGCGGCAGCGAGTAATAATAACATTGGACGCAACCAGACTAATCCGATTGAACGTAGATCAATTCGCCAACCATGATGTTTGACGATCCAAACAGAAACACAGATCAGAATCATCGTTTCGAGTGCCGTAGTTGGAATTGGCCCGACATCAAACCGAATCAAGTACGTCGGCAGCAATCCCATCAACAATACCAGCGCCAACTTTAAGTCACGCCAGGCAAGTACAGCGAAGGCGACGAGAAAGATGAGAATAAATATCATAAATTGTCGCTAATCATGAAGTGCTACGCCCGGACAAAATATTCGTCTCTCGCTCCCTCGGGCTCGTCGATCGACTGGCGTATTCACCCAGGACGAATTAGTGGTGACGCCAGTGAACGCCGAGCAGTTCCTCGGTCGTTCGATGCGAACATTCCGTCCGGGCTACGCCTACGAGAATTAATTAACGCTTCATCCTCCTCACAGGAGGAGCAGAGGAGGTCACACGATCGGAGGTCTCTCGGGAACAAACAATCGCAATGCTATTTTCCATGATGGCCCGCCGAGTGCGGTTAGGGAAATACCGTAAACTAGCATGCCAATAATTACGAGCAACATTACGTTTATGCCAGGTAGCAATTTGATGACTAACAACATGATCAAACTTGAAAGTAAGGCTTTAGCAAAAATATCCAAACGAGGTTTAAAACCACAGGTTTTGTAGATGACTAGTGAAGTTAAGAGCGTGATCATGGCTTCCGAAATCAAAGTTAACCAAGCAGCGGCCCAAATTCCGTATTGCGGGATGAAAATGAAATAACCAATGATACTAATGATAGCTACAACCAAATAACCCCAGACCATTAATTTTTGCTTTTTTAGTGCGACAATGGCATGACCTGAAAGTGCGCCAAAGAAAACTATTGCTGCCGCTGGTCCAAGTACGGCCAACACGGCACCGGAAACTGCGAACTCATCACCGGCGACTAAACGCATAATCGGTACGCCAAGTGCAATACAGCCAACCGCCAGTGGAATCGAGAAAATAGCGAAGAAATCAAACGAATCCTGGAGTAATTTGGTAAATTTGCCGTGATTTGATTGTGCCCAGGCGGTAACTAAAATCGGTAAAGCTAGGCCCATGTACATCACCGGAACCGAAGTGACGACATCGATTACTTTGTAAGCCGCGCCATAAATACCAATTTGTTCCTGTGGGACATAGAGAGACAAAACTAAGATATCGCCACGCAAGTAAATCAAATTAAAAAAGATTGAAGCACCAATCGGCCAACTGCGCTCAATGATCTCGCGCCAGACTGAAAGTGAGATTTGTGGACGCAAGCGAACAAAGTTTCGAGCTAGTCCGATCATGGCAAAGAGTTGCAAACCATTTCCTAGAACCAAAATCCACATCACCGAAGTTACGGAGAGACCAACATAAAAAGCAATTACAGCACCCACTAAAACCAGAGCTCGATTAAGAAGTTCAGCAATTATCGCGCGCTTCATTTCCAAACGTTTCTGATAAATACCAATGAGCATTTGCGCTGTCGTGCCGAAAAAGTAAGAAATGGCACCAATAGCCACAGCCAATTTAATCACTGCTGAGTACGGAAAGAAGATAACCGCAATCGGAGCTAAAGCCAGAAACAAGATCGCACTGATGATTCGTAGTGCTACTAAGTTGCCAAGAATTTTTTCTTCGGCTTCTGGTTTGTCGCTAATCATCGCCGTTGTTGTCAGTGTTAGCCCAAAATCGACGATAACGGCAAAAAGTGACAGAAAAGTTAGCGCAATCGTAAACTCACCATAGCCATAAGTTCCCAAAGCTCGAGTCAAAATGGCAATGGTTAACACGCCAAAAAGCGTTGAAAGTCCCTTGCCAGCGACTTGAAGAGCGGTATTTTTGGCCAATGCTTGGTTTTCTTGAGGCATAGAATATTTCGTAACAATCATACTGGTTGCGTGGTATAATGTAAAAACAAAGTAATGATTTTCATGACTACATTTTTTGCTCAATTGAGGGTTGGTGTGGTGATGGCATTGTTGGGAGCAAGCTTTTTTGTTTCCACAGGTTTTGCACAGGCGGCAACTTTTTCAGCTGTACCAGTTTCTATTTCCGGAAGCGGCACTTTAACCATGAAGCCAGGGGAAGTAAAAGAGATAACCGCAATTGTTCAGAACACTTCTGGTGTTACTTGGAAAAATGATGGTCCAGGTTATATATCACTTTACACTCACGAACCAAAATATCGGGTTAGTCAGTTTGACCCTGGAACTTGGCTTTCTGGAACTCAGGTGAAAAGAATTAAGGAGTCGTCGGTGGCGTCAGGTAAAACAGCAACCTTAGTTTTCCAATTAAGGGCGCCAGCGACTGTTGGAGATTATGTTGAAATTTTTCAATTGGCATCCGAGGGTACTGCGTGGGTTGATGGTGGAAAGTTGAAAATAAAAATTAGTGTTGTCGAGTCTGCTACATCAACTACTGTCAATTCTACTGATGGTTATGCGGCGGCGATTTCCGTGCGATCAGCAAATAAAATTAAGGCCGTTGCTGGAAAATCGGTTTTGTTCTCTGTGAGTTTTAAAAATACAGGATCTAAAACCTGGAAAAATTACGGGCTGAAGGCGCCGGACATAGCAATTGCAAGTAATGATACTTCCGTTTTTAAGCATCCATCTTGGAGCGGGTCCCAGTTGGCCTTGGCTACTAGCTCAATTAAACCAGGGGAATTGGCGACGGTAAGTTTTTCTTTCACTGCGCCTAAAACCAACGGTAGTCACACAGCTAAATTTCAGTTAACAGCCGATGGTTTGGATGTTCCTGATGCTTTTATTGAGATTCCGGTGACGGTGACGGGCGGTGCCAAAGAGGCCATTAGTGCACCAAAGAATGAAAACGGTAATTTGGTAGATGAGTCAAAGATGATTACCGAGCCAACGATCAGAGTCGGCACGATGATCGTTGATGAAGAGACAGAAAATAAAATCGTGATCACTTCAAACGAAAGTGATTGGCAACTTCAAGATTTAACCGGCAAAGTTTTGGCCGAGATGAAGAAGGGGGCGAAAGTTGAAGCTTATTACGAAGACGGTAAATATTATTATGTTATCGACGGCGATAAAAGCACTTCGTCATCAGCGTTGCGTTTTGTGCCAAGTACCAGTAACGCCATCATGACCGTGACTAACTTTGATCGTCGAGTCACTCGCGGTACAGCTAACGCTGACAATACTTTCAGAAACATTCTCGAACTTCGTTATAACGACTATAAAGATCGAGCTTGGTTGATTAACGAACTATCAATTGAACCTTATTTAAAAGGTTTAGCGGAGACTTCAAATGTTTCACCAATGGAGTTTCAGAAAACTTTACTTACCGCCGCCCGCACTTACGCTTTTTATCACTGGACCCGTGCAACCAAGCACGAGAAGGAGTTTTTCCACGTGGATGCTTATGCAGACCAAGTCTACAATGGTTATGGACAAGAGGCTCGCACACCACGATTATCCCAAGGTGTCGATGAGACACGTGGCCAAATCGTAACTTACAATGGCGAAATTGCTATTACACCATATTTTTCCCGTTCCGATGGTCATACTCGTAATTGGTCTGATGTTTGGTACGGCGAGGTGCCTTGGGCCGTTTCTGTGAAGGTTCCTTGTGACGATGGCAAGGTACTTTGGGGTCACGGTGTTGGTATGAGTGCTTCCGGCGCACTCTGTATGGCTAACCAAGGCCAAACCTGGGATCAGATTCTCAAATACTTTTATACTGGAGTTACAATTGAAAAGAAATGGAAATAATTAAATCAACAATTTTATCATTAGCACTCCTGACGATTTTATTTCCGTCAGAAGTTTTTGCTACCAGCGACCCATTGCGAGAACTTTATGAACAGCGGGGTGATTTGCAGTTAGCGTTTGATGGGGAAACGCTGGCCGCCAAGCCAGCTTCAGCCGCTGGGTTTTTGATCGATTTAGAAGATTGGGCTCGGCAATACGGCTGGCAGGAGTATCCGGATTTATCTGAATTCGCGCCATTAAAATCACCAGCCAAACCGATTGCAAAAGCCTCGGCTGTGCCGGTAATTGTGGCTACTTCGTATATTGTGATTGATGATCAGACCGGGACAATACTAGTTGCGCACAATGCTGATGCTAGCTGGCCGATCGCTTCGATTACAAAACTTGTTAGCACGAAAGTTTCGTTAGATGTTGGAGTTGATTTGTATGGAAAAGGCTCTATCAAAACAATCGACGAAGTCGGTGGTGCAAGGTTGGCGGTGACGGATGGCACGACTTTTACCGGTCGAGATTTGCTTTATGCCACGTTAGTTGGTTCGGCGAATAATGCAGCTAATGCTTTTTCGCGGATGACTGGTTTAGATCGATCTACGGTGGTCGATCGGATGAACGGTGTGGCCAAAGATTTGAATTTGTCTCGAACAAAGTTTGTGGACCCAACTGGCATCGAGCTCGGTAATGTTTCCACGGCCCGAGAGACGGCGGCCTTTGCTCGTGAAGCTTTTAAGAATGAGAATATTTTTAAGGCAGCTGGATCATCACACGCCATGATTACTGCATTATCTGATCCCAATTATTCTCGTGATATTAAGAGCACTGATTGGTTGCTTTATGATTCAGCTTACGATGATGTTTACGTAACAGCCGGTAAAACTGGTTTTCTGAATGAATCTGGTTGGAACGTGGTGGTTCGTTTGCACCCGATGGGAGAGAGTGAAGATAAATCGGTGCTGGTGGTGGTTTTGGGCTCAGCTGGTAGACGTGAAAGTTTTGATAACGCAGAGGCTCTAGCTCACTGGGCTTGGAAAAACTTTGATTGGTCGCGGCCAGACCTTAATATCGCCAGTAACTAAAAAAATATCCCGGACCATCCGGGATATTTTCGTTACACAAGTTGAAGCGTTTTGATAGTTCGGTCGAGAGTTTTGATAAAGTCTACTGATTGGTTTTCTAGATCATAACGAGCCTGTAGATTTAACCAGAACATCGGGGATATATTAAAGTATTTTCCTAGGCGTAAAGCGGTGTCTGCCGTGACCGATCGGTTACCGTGGATGATCTCGTTGATTCGACGAGACGAAACACTAATATCCTTAGCTAGTCGGTACTGGGTAACTGTAAGTGGTTCGAGGAATTCTTCGAGCAGAATCTCCCCTGGGTGAATTGGTCTTAGTTTTTTTGTAGACATATTACTAGTGATAATCGACTATTTCAACTTCGTAGGCATGATTATTGAGCCATTGAAAGCAAATACGCCAGCGGTCATTGATGCGAATACTATACTGGTCTTTTCGATCACCCATGAGCTTTTCGAGGTGATTAGCTGGTGGTACTCGTAAATCGTTAATGTTAATTGCAGCATCGATCATCCAGAGTTTTCGCAGCGCGACTCGCTGGATATCGGTGATTATTTTAGCCGTCCGCTCTCGATGAAAAAGTTTTTCGACCTCCTTAAAATGAAAGCTCTGAATCACATAACAAAATAGTAACGCAGGACGTTACTATTTGTCAAACTACAAGTTTATTCTTTGTGGTGTTCGTCGGCTAAGGCTGTGCCATCGCCAACTGCTGTTGCATCACCATGACGAAGTTTGTCAGCTGCAACCAGAGTTAATACATGTTCTTTAATTTTGTCTGGGTTATCAATCTGTTCAAAATGAAACCGTTCTTTAGTTCCTGCTGTTTGAATGATAACGCTTCCATAAGTTAAAAAAGTAGGAATTATGCCA
>CAYPRR010000031.1:7789-8066 GCA_964413245.1 uncultured Gammaproteobacteria bacterium | reverse complement strand
GCCGGATTCGCACCGTAAAGCGGCCGGAATCGTCCAGCTCCAAAAGATGAAAAACTACAAAATTCGTAATTACCAATCTTCCCGGCTCCCGCCTTTCCCATTGCTTCACGAACAATATCGGCGTGTGATAACGGAACGGTAATTACAATTTTCACATTTATCATAATTAACTTTGTAAATATCCGTTATCCGGACCTGACCCCATTTATTACCATTTATTAAGCCCCGTGGCACTTCTTGTATTTCTTCCCGGAACCGCAGGGACAGAGATCGTTAC
>CAYPRR010000031.1:0-7779 GCA_964413245.1 uncultured Gammaproteobacteria bacterium | reverse complement strand
CTGTTTCAGCATTAATTAAAGTAATAAAACCAGTAGCAAAAATAGAAGTTAATGCGACTAAAATATTCACCGCTAGAGGCTCAGTTATGCAAACATTTTGGAGAATAGTAACTACCCAACTTTCCATAAAATTATACCCCATGGCACTTCTTGTACTTCTTACCAGAACCACATGGACAAAGATCGTTGCGGCCGACGTTGTCGAAAGAAACAGCTGGCTTAGCTGGTTCGGTGGTGATGCTCACGATTTTGGCGCCGATGTTTTGAGCTGGTTGGCCACCGATAGTCCTAGTCGAAATTCCGTTATCCGGACCTGACCCCATTGTTTTCTTAGCGCCAGTGAATTGCATTTGAACGCGTTCGAGCAATGATGGAGCGAGCTTCATGACGGCGTGCGCGGCTGAAGCCTGATCGATAAATTTAAAGATGTTATAAACCACTTCACGTTCGATGTTAGCAAGCATGGCGTGATAAAGCTCAAACGCTTCACGCTTATATTCAACTAGCGGATCACGCTGACCGTAACCACGCAAACCGATTGATCGACGCAAATAAGTCATGGCGTCCAAGTGTCCGAGCCAAAGATTATCCATCGATCGCAACATCAATCCTTTTAGCAAACGTTTCAATCGTGACTCATCACCAAAAGCCGTCTTCGCTGCTTCAAACTTTTCGGCCACGCTGGCCATGAACAATTCGATAATCTTCGTGCGTTGCTCGGCTAGCTGTTCTTTGTCGCGTGACAAGTTGGAAGAAATTTCTAACAATAAGGTCGCCAACGTTTCCGAAAGTGGCATCACGGTCGTTAAAACTTCCAAAATTTCTTTTGGATTCCAATCAGCATTTTTTTGATCGTCAGTCACGGCTGGTCGATCAATCTTCTCGCTAGTGTGAAACAAAACCACACGCTCAATTTCACTTTCAACCATCTCGGTGAGCTCAACGATCGGATCAAATTCTTCGGTCATCACCAACTTGCGACGACGATCGTATACCGCCAAACGATGCTTGTTGAGAACATCATCGTAATCCAACAAATGTTTTCTAGTATCGAAGTTAGCACCCTCAACACGTTGCTGTGCTTTCTCCAACGCTTTGGAAACCATCTTGCTTTCGATCGGTACTGTTTCTTCGATCTTCAAAACGTTCATCATCGTTTTAACACGCTCTGAACCAAAGACGCGCATCAAATCATCTTCCAAAGAAACATAAAATTGCGAAGAGCCTGGATCGCCTTGTCGGGCAGCGCGACCACGCAACTGGTTATCAATACGGCGTGATTCATGACGCTCGGTGCCAATCACATGCAAACCACCCAAAGCTCGCACTTCTTCTTGCACCGTTTTATCTGGAGGATTGCCACCCAAAATAATGTCCACACCACGACCAGCCATGTTAGTAGCCACGGTCACGGCACCCTTACGACCAGCCTGCGCCACAATTTCAGCTTCCTGTTCGTGATTCTTGGCATTGAGCATTTGGTGCGGTACACCAGCCTGGCGAAGCAACGTCGACATCAATTGGTTTTTTTCAATCGAAACTGTACCAATCAAAACTGGTTGGCCCTTTTCATGTCGCTCTTTGACTTCTTCAACAACCGATAACAATTTTCCGTTTTCGGTTTTATAAACACGATCAGTGGAATCCTTACGCACGTTGTCGCGATGCGTTGGAATTTCAACAACTTCTAATTTATAAATTTTATCGAACTCTTCCGCTTCGGTGGCAGCCGTACCCGTCATACCGCACAACTTTTCGTACATGCGGAAAAAGTTTTGGAATGTAATCGTCGCCAAAGTTCGGCTTTCATTTTTGATTGGCGCGCCTTCCTTCGCTTCAATCGCCTGGTGCAAACCATCAGAATAACGACGACCTTCCATGATGCGTCCGGTAAACTCATCAACGATTTTTACTTCATCACCAGCGACCACGTAGTCACGATCTTTTCTAAAAATCGCATGTGCCTTCAGAGCTTGCTCAGCGTGGTGGATCAATTCCAAACCACCTTGGGCATAAAGATTATCAATCCCTAAACGAACTTCAATTTTCTTCAAACCTGATTCAGTAAACGTAGCGACGCGCATTTTTTCATCGACGTTGTAATCTTCGTTTTCTTTTAAATCGATTACGATACCGGCAAACTTATAATATAAATCAGCCGATTCTTCAGCTGGCGCCGAGATAATGAGTGGCGTACGTGCTTCATCGATTAAGATCGAATCGATTTCGTCGACGATGGCAAAGTGCAAACCTCGTTGAACCATCTGAGCTGGTTCACTCACCATGTTATCGCGCAAATAATCAAAT
This sequence comes from uncultured Gammaproteobacteria bacterium, assembly GCA_964413245.1. Lineage (GTDB taxonomy): Bacteria > Patescibacteriota > Patescibacteriia > UBA9934 > UBA9934 > CAYPRR01. The sequence continues at coordinate 5,472 of CAYPRR010000031.1, read as the reverse complement.
CCAAATTCATTGTTCGTACCATAAGTAATATCAGCCTGATAGGCACCACGACGATCAACTGGCCGCAAAAAATCAGGTTGAACTTTAAAAATTTCAGTTGTGTCTTCGATCGTTCCATCCACAGGGCTGGGAGACCCAGCCCCTACGGCGTTTTTAAATTCTCCGTCGTAAACATAACCACCTTCGTGCTGAATAATACCAACCGTTAATCCCAAAAATGAAAACACCTGACCCATCCAGACGGCATCGCGCTTAGCCAAATAATCGTTGACCGTTACCACGTGAATGCCCTCACCCGACAAAGCGTTCAAGTAAATCGCAGCCGTGGAAGTCAAAGTCTTTCCTTCACCAGTGCGCATTTCAGCAATCGTGCCACGGTGCAAAGTAATACCACCCATCAGCTGAACATCGTAATGACGCTGACCCAAAACGCGTTTAGCAGCCTCACGAACCACCGCAAAAGCCTCCGGCAAGATATCGTCCAAAGTCTCACCATGACTCAGATGCTCCTTAAAAGTAGCTGTTTTAGCTTTGAGTTCATCATCGGTCAAAGCCGAAATTACCGGCTCCAAAGCGTTAATCTTTTCGACCTGTACCCTTAATTCCTTGATGATTTTCTCGTTAGGATCGCCGAAAATCTTGGTTACTAGATTCATCATAATATGGTCAGCATTGTGCCCTATTCTTGACTTTTCGTCTAATCCCACAATTTCTTGAGCCTAATTCAAAAGCCCGCCACACTTTTAGTGCTAACGGGCCATCAATTTGCTAAATCTGATCTTCAGCAGGTCCCTCGTACTCATGATCCAATGATTCGGTCTCTGCTACAACTCTAGCCCCCTCCTGAAGCTTTTCCTTATGATTTACAACTTGACGACGAAGATCGGTTGCGGCTTCATCGATCGAGGCGTACAAATCATCTTTAATTGATTCTGCCCGGAAAAAACCACCATCAACAGTCAAATTAAATTCTGTTCTATATACATCCCCCTTAGCATGATGATGCGAAGTCTTGCCGACTTCAGCTCGCACGTCGCAAGGCTCCATCTTCTCGGTAATCTTGGCTGTTAATTCTAACTTCTTCTCAACATACGTCTTGATAGCCTCAGTTAGATCCATGTTGGTGCCGACGATTTCAACTATCCGCATAATTAGTTAATTAAGATTAATTTAAAATCCCATTAGCTGAACTTCTTCGTGCAGTTGGATTCGGTAACGCTCGCGGGCGGCGGTTTTGACTAACGAAATTAATTGTAACACATCGCTAGCAGTAGCATCACCTGAATTGATAATGAAGTTACCATGCTCTGGACTAATTTGTGCACCACCGATTTTCATACCTTTTAAATCCATCCGATCAATCAGCCAGCCACAGCTGATCTGACGTTTTTCGGCCATTGGTGGTGGCAACATTAATTCATCTTTAAATCTATCTAACTCTTCATCGTCTTTAATTTCGTAATTTTTAAACATGCAGCCAGCTGAACCGGCGTAAAGTGGTTGGCTCATTTTTCGCTTGCCCAAAGTTTCGGCTAACTTAGCTTTCAATTCTTGCGCATCACCTGGTCGAAGCTCTAAGGTGACATCGAGCACAATGTCGTTGGAATGTTTAACAGCGCTGTCTCGATAAGCAAAAGCTAATTCATTGAGTCCCAATTCTAAAATTTGTCCGTCCCGCCAAACACGAACGCTACGAACTGAGTCTTTCATTTCGCCACCGAAACAACCAGCATTGCCACGCACGGCACCACCGACGGTGCCAGGTAATGAAATCGCCCACTCAAAACCGGCCAAACCAGCTTCTGCAGTCTGCCGAGCCAAACCCGCCGATATAGCACCCGCACCAGCCGTCACTGTTGTGCCAGCAATCGAAACATCGCGCATCGCCATCTGTAAAACGATTCCATTGATACCTTCATCGCTAACCAACGTGTTTGAACCAACTCCAATAATATAAAATGCGAATGAGTTCGCATTTGCGAGTTCATTCGCATTTGCAAATCGATTCTCTTTTAACAACTTCATAACCCTCTCCAGTTCTTCCGCCGTTTTTACTTCTGCAAACCACCGGGCTGGACCACCAATTCGAAAATTAGTGTGCTTGCTCATTGGTTCGTTTTCTTTAACTCGATCTCCGAAAATCGCCACGAGTTGTTCTGTGATATCCATAAACTTTCTTAGACTTGAATCTAATTTTAGACTGCAGTCTAACTTAGACAATTAATTTTCTAGCGAGCTCATCAATATTTCCTGCTCCCATAATTACCACAAGATCACCGGCCTTAACAACTTCTCGTAAACTCGCTTCGGCCGCCGAATGATCGGCAGTGAAAATAACTTGCTTAACTTTTTTACGCGACTGCACTTTTTCCACCAAATCTTTTGAAGAAATATCTTTGTCTTCATTGCGACCAGCAACTTCGTAAATTTCTGAGATGATCAGTACATCAGCCGCATCAAGCGAAGTAACGAAATCGTCAAACAATTCTTTCGTCCGAGAATGTTGATGTGGCTCAAAAACTAAGACGATTCGGCGCTCTGGGAAAAATTCTTTAAACGCTTGTAAAGTTCCCTTAATCGCCGTTGGATGATGAGCGTAATCAGAATAAACATCCGCTTCCTGCCACTTACCAACCTGCTCAAACCGACGCCAAGTACCAGAAAAGCTCGCTAACGATTGGACGATCTTCTCCGTTGGCACGCCAGCGAAATAGGCAGCGTTGGCGGCAGCGGCGGCGTTAAACGCATTAAATTCGCCTGGCACTTTCAAAGTAATCTTCAAACCGTTAAGTGGCACCTCATCACTAATCAAATAAAAAGTCTGTGTGCCTAGAACAACTGTGCGATCAGAAATCATAAACCAGCGCGCACCGTAACCGTCAACCTGGATTGATCGTGGATCGATTTTATTGAGCACGACAGTTTGAGGCTTAGATTCTAGCAACCAAGTCTTAAAAGCCGTGGCAACATGATCTAAATCACCATAATAATCCAAATGATCAGCTTCGATGTTTGTAACCACGGCAATGGTCGGCGAAATTTGACGCATCGATTCCATATGCTCGCACGCCTCGACCACCAACCACTCCCCATTACCAACGCGCAAATTCTTCTCAGATAAAAATGGTACCAACGTACCAACGATCACCGTTGGATCCAGGCCAGCATCAATTAATATTTTAGCGACCATCGCCGTAGTTGTACTCTTACCATTAGTTCCAGAGACAGCGATTGTTTTATGAGCTCGAGATAACTCACCTAAAAATTGTGGATACGACCACTCAATCAAACCACGTTCTTTCACCGCCTGACGTTCCGGACTGGTTTCTGGCACAGCCCTTGAATAAATCACTAAATCACAATTCTCTGGGACGTTTTCACCGGTTTGACCATATTTGATAGTGATCCCTTTCTTTTCTAATTCTTTGGTGATTTCACTCGAATGGACATCGGAACCGGTAACCGTTGCCCCCTGTGCCAACCACCATTTTGCCGCTGCTGAGGTGCCGATTCCTCCGATGCCTATTAGGTGCACGTTTTTTGCCATCATCATAATATGTTCAGTTTAACAGAAATTCCCCATCCTGAGGAGACAAGCCGTTTCATCGACGAAGGATCTAATCGCTAGATCCTTCGCTGGCGCTCAGGATGGTTATCCGATAAAATGTCTTCATTATGACGTAATGTGCTAGATTGATTTTATTCACCGGGCCGATACCTGGATCGGCCCCTACGCACATCAAAAATTTATGATTTTACGAAATTACGACCCAGCTGTGGCCGATTCGCTCACCAGAGAACTTAATCGTCAACGCACTGGCCTGGAAATGATTCCATCCGAGAACTTCGTGTCGCGAGCTGTGCTGGAAGCCTTGGGTTCTATTGCCACCAATAAATACGCCGAAGGTTATGCTGGCAAACGTTACTACGGTGGCTGCGAATTTATCGACGAATTGGAAACGCTGGCTATCGATCGCGCCAAACAACTTTTCGGCGCCGAACATATTAACGTTCAACCATTATCGGGCGCTCCAGCCAACATCGCCGCTTATGCTGGCATGCTCAAATTTGGCGATACGATTCTAGGCATGGATCTTTCGCATGGCGGACATTTAACCCACGGTCACCCAGTCACACAATCAGCTTCCATCTACAATTTCATTCGCTACAAAACTAACGCTGCTGGCTTGTTAGATTTGGATAATCTAGAAGCAATGGCAGTAGAACACAAACCAAAAATGATTCTGGTTGGTTACTCCGCCTATTCTCGTGAGATTGATTTTGAACGCGTTAAAGCGATTGCCGATAAAGTCGGAGCGCTCACCATGGCTGATATTGCTCACATCGCTGGACTGGTTGCCGCTGGTGAAATGAACAACCCAGTCAAAGCCGGGTTTGATATCGTGACAACAACAACACATAAAACTTTGCGTGGACCACGAGGCGGTATGATTATGTGCAAATCAGAACATGCTAAGGCGATTGATAAAGCCGTCTTCCCTGGCCTGCAAGGTGGACCACATGAAAACGTGATTGCCGCCAAAGCCGTGGCTTTCAAGGAAGCGCTCGAACCTGAGTTTAAAATCTACGCTCAACAAATCAAAAAAAACGCCAAAGTTCTTGAAGGCGTCTTTGCAGAAAAAGGCTACAAACTAATGTTCGGTGGAACTGATAATCATTTATTGCTCATCGATGTCACACCGAAAAATGTCACTGGCAAGCTGGCTGAAATAGCACTCGACAAAGCCGGCATCACCGTTAACAAAAACATGATTCCAGACGATACTCGCTCACCAATGGATCCATCGGGTATCCGATTAGGCACACCGGCGCTCACCACCCGAGGGATGAAAGAAGAAGAAATGAAATTGGTAGCGCAATGGATCGATCAAGCAATAATCAATCACGACAACGATTCCAAGCTTGCCGAGATCCGCGCTGAAGTCAAAGAAATGTCATTGAGGTTCCCATTGTATCCCGAACTTGAATACTAGTATTTTTGGAAACTAGCGATAAATGTTCAGATACAAGGAACGGATGGCAGACAAGGAGACGTACTTACTGGTACGTTGACGCTGTCTGACAGGATCCGTGACACAGTAGCTGGACGTTTAGCGCGGTTCCAACATAAAAAGAAGGGGCCCCCGTATTCGATTAGATCGACTACGGGGGCCACGACGTTTCAGCCACCACCAGTGCGGTCGGGCCGAGCCACTGCCTGCTGACCGTCGAAGATGCGCTCGAGCTCCGCCGTTTGCCTTGCCGAGATGACCGCCTGGGCCAATTCCCGAATGGTGAGCTTGGAAGGCTCCACATCAGGATGAGTCGAGGTGCCGTTGTGAAGGGCACCAGCTTCCAGATGGTAGTACCAAGGCACTCCCAGCAGGTCACGACCCTTGCCCTGTGCAACCAGCGCGTCGAAGTCGGTGAGCCGAGCCACCAGTTCATCACTGCGCTTGACCACACCACGCC
>CAYPRR010000030.1:0-8098 GCA_964413245.1 uncultured Gammaproteobacteria bacterium | reverse complement strand
GAAATTCCTTTCCCTAACGGCATAAAGTGTTACCATCTAAGGTGTACTAAACAGTCGTGGTTAACGCTAGGATTTGGCGACCCACGTACTGTCCAGCGTGGCGATAAATTAACTTATTGTTTGAAATTGTGTCTATCTTATAGCCACATTCCAAGAATATCTTATCAATTGGCAATTCAAATGGTTGTTCATCGACGTAGTGAACGGGTAAGGCCACGACCAATTTTCCGCCTTTTTTTAGTAGGGGTTTTAAGGCTGAGAAACTTTCACGATACATGGCAGTTAGTCGATCAACAATTTCTTGTGCCTCTTTGCGACTTTCATGGCCAGTTCGATTTTTTCCGAGAAATGGTTCGGTAACGATGAAATCAACGGATCCTGGTGGTAAAAAGTTTCTTAAATTTGCCGCCGATGATTCTTGTAATTTTAGTTTTGGCTTGGTGCCGACTAAATCAAAAACCCAACGTAAATTATTTCCAGAATTCAAGACAGCACGACTATCGATATCGGAAGCAACTAAATTTTTAATGCCGATCATGAAGGCTTCCATAAGAATCGTGCCGGAACCGCAGAATGGATCAAGTAAGGTCACTGGGCCGATACCTGGATCGACCCCTACAGCGATATTGACCATCATACGTGACAATTTCGGTGGCATCATGCCACGTTTGGCGTCGCGCCATGGTCGGCCGAAATCACGTTTTGACCAATCTTCAAAATCTTGAACGGCACTAGTCAGACCAATCATCGTGGCCAACTAACAATACGAACTCGCCACCTTGCTCGATCATTTTGTTTTTGGTGACGACAACGGTTGAGAGTGTATCCTCTTTAGAGGTAACTAAGCGAGCAGCAACACCTTGCGACTTAAGGATTTTTTTTGTTTCTAATCCTATTGATTGAATTTGTTTTTTGAGTTGTCCCAAGGCCGGTCCGCCGAGTGAATAGGCTGAAAAACCGAAGGTTAGCCGTGGAGTTGTGGAATCTGTAGGATGTGAAGCTCCGTAGGGGCCGATCCGGGTATCGGCCCGTTTGTTATTAACGAGTTGCGAAGCGACGAATACAGCTAGTTTTTCTTTTTCGATGGTGGCCATTGAACCGACGATGACGCCAAGTTTTTGGGTGCCTCCAAGGCGTTTTTGCAGATCAACTAACTGACCACCAAACTCAAAAACTGCCGATTCGGAGGAGCGGATAGAAGCTTCGACGCCAGTGACGGCCTTAAGCTCAGCGAGCGATAGGTCGGGGTGGCTACCAAGTATAGAAAAACATTGCATATTTCCGGCACGATCTCACAAATTGGCCAAAATGTCGATTTGGCCAACCCCACGAGTTGGCCAAAAAGGCTAACCGTAGCCAAAATAACAATCCTTAGAGTCGTCATTTGGTTGACGGAAATAGTTCAATCAGCTAGTATCCAGGCATAATTCATTGTCCATAACCCGTAAGGGTTGCCTGTGAAATTCAGGCCGATGCCCATATGATCTACGAAGTTTTGTATATTTTGCCATCTAAGTACTCCGACAACGAAGTTGAAGGAGTCTCTAAGGAGGTAAACACCATGCTCGAAAACGCTGGTGCCAAGATCCTGAAGTCCGAAGTCGCCGGCAAGCTCAAGCTCGCTTATAACATCAAGGGTAACCAACACGGTACCTACATTTTGGCTTACATCGAAGTTGATGGCGCCAAGCTCGCTAAGATCGATCAGGACATGCGTTTGTCCGATAACGTGGTTCGCCATGTCATCGTGAAGCGCGAAAAGGGCATTCCAAGCGCTCCATTCCGCCTCACTTCTTACCAGGCGCCTTTGACCCCAGAAGGCAAGCGCGCTGTGACCGAAGAACGTGCCCCTCGACGTCAGACCGAAACTCCAGCTGAAGCTCAGACCAAATTAACCGTCGAAGAGCTGGATAAAAAGTTGGATGAGATTTTGGACACCGATCTCGGTAACGTATAATAATCATAATTTAACTTGAGAACTAGCAGTAAATGTTTTAGATGCTAGGAACGGATGGCAGGCAAGGAGACGTACTAGACCGTACGGCGACGATGTCTGACAGGATCCGTGACAACGCAGAAAAACATTTAATGCGGTTCAAACTCTATGGCTGCATCACTTAACAAAGCAATGATCATCGGTAACCTTACCCGTGATCCAGAGTCCAAGCAGACTCCAAGTGGTCAGAATGTCTGTTCGTTCGGTGTAGCAACTAACCGTACTTGGAAGAATGCTGCCGGCGAAAAGCAGGAACAGGTCGAATATCATAACGTTGTTGTTTGGGGAAAATTGGCCGAAATCTGCGCTCAATACTTAAACAAAGGTAAAAAAGTTTACATCGAAGGTCGACTTCAGTCACGGGAATGGGATGGACCAGATGGGGCAAAGCGTAACAAGACAGAAATTGTTGCCGAAAACATGGTGATGCTTTCCGGCGCAGAACGTGGTGGTGCAACTGGTTCAACACCGTTTGCTAAATCGTCCGCCATGCCAATTATGGCTGATGAACCTTCCGCAAGTCCTGACGATGAGATCAAATTGGAAGACATCCCTTTTTAAAATAAAATTATATGGCTCACAAAAAAACTCAAAAACGAAGTCGCTTCTGCTACTTCTGCGTTAATAAGCAGACTGGCATTGATTATAAGAACACGGATTTACTCCGCCGCTTCTTGTCTTCTTTCGCTCGCATCGTGCCACGAAAGCGTTCTGGACTTTGTTCTGAACATCAGCGCAAGCTCTCCACGGAAGTGAAGCGCGCTCGCGTTATGGCTTTGGTACCATTTATCGCTGAATAGTGTTGAAAATGTTGAAATTGTTGATAATTACAGTTTCAACAAGGCGAAGCCGATTCAACAAATTCAACAACTTCAACTATGCTTTCAAAGGACGATATCATTCGAAGAAAAAAAATGTGGGAAGACGTGGAGACCGCTATCCACGCCTTCTTTCGTTTACGTGGTTATGAGCATTTCCGCACTCCGCTCATGGTGGCTAGCCCAGGTATGGAGCCAAACCTTGATCCATTCGTCACTGAACTTCGTACGTATCGACCAGGCATGACAAAAAAAGAGGTCGGTTTGATTACTAGTCCGGAATATAGTTTGAAGAAAATCATGGGCGAAGGGTTTGAGAGGGTTTACTCGGTCACGCCAGTTTGGCGTAACGATGAAGCGCTTTTCCCGAAGAACACGCCGGAATTTACCATGCTTGAGTGGTATCGGCTGGGCGGTGATTACCGTGATTGCATGCAGGACACGGAAGAGCTAGTAAATGGCATTATGGGTTGGACGGGCGCGTGGCCACGAATCAAGTACCAAGACGCTCAGGTTGATCAACATGGTGACCCAGCGATTGCTTCCCAGATTGACCGATTTTTCCTCATCGACTATCCTCCGGCTCAGGCAGCGCTCTCTAAAATGTCAGCCGACGGCACTTATGCAGAGCGATTTGAAGCTTATGTTGGTGGTTTAGAACTTTGTAATGCTTTTACCGAGTTAACCGATTCAGCTGAGCAACGTCGTCGATTTGAAATCGAGGCGCAAGAACGTAAGGCAATGGGCAAACATGTTTTCCCAATTGATGAGCAACTACTCATCTCACTTGGAAAGATCAAGGGCCAGATGTACGGCAACGCCTTAGGAGTCGATCGTCTGGTGATGTTAAAAAATGGCATCACTGACATCAATGACATTCAATTATTCCCAGCCAGTGAAAATTTATAAAATATGCCAAGTCCAAATGATATTAAGAAGGGTACAGTAATCAAAATCGATGGCCAGCTCTGGTCGGTCGTTGATTTCCAGCGTGTAAGTCCTGGTAAAGGTGGTTCGTTTGTTAGAACGAGAATCAAATCTCTTTCAACAGGAAAGATTGTTGAAAACAATTTTAAAGCCGCTGAAACCCTAGAATTTGAAGATGTAGCTCATCGAAAAATGTCTTACATTTTCTCTGACCCTCACATGTTTACCTTTATGGATGGCGACACCTACGAACAGGTGCAGTTATCCAACGACGTTGTCGGTGATGATGCAAAGTACTTGAAAGAAGGACTGGATGTAGTGATCACTATGCATGGAGAGATTCCACTTTCGATGGAAGTGCCTCGCAAGATTGAATATAAAATCACGCAAACAGAACCGGCGGTGAAAGGTGACACAGCTTCTGGAAACGTCAGCAAAGAAGCAATCTTGGACAATGGTTTGATGGTTCGTGTACCGATCTTCACCAAACAAGGTGACGTCATTCGTGTGAATACCGACGATTGTTCCTACGTCGAGCGCGTTACTCAGTAACCAATTAATAAAACACTTCCGGTTAATTCAGAAGTGTTTTTTAATCTCTATGGATTCAAACAACCAATTAAAAAAATATTTAGAACAGGCGCGGCGAGCTGGTTTAAATAACGAAGCGATTTTGAAGTCGTTAACCGATGCTGGTTGGCATCTTCATGATTTACTCGATATCGTTGTTGATCGTCTGGAGACATCTTCGACTGAAGATATCATCTCGGTTAGAAATATTTCTAAACATTACGGAGGAGTGAAAGCTTTGGACAATGTTTCCTTAAGCGTTAAAAAAGGTAGCGTTACAGCTTTACTTGGGCCAAATGGTGCCGGTAAGACTACTTTAGTGCGTGTATTGTCGACTCTGTTGGCTCCAAGTAATGGCACTGCTGTGGTGGCTGGATTTGATGTGGTTAATAGGGCCCAAGAATTGCGATCAGTGATTGGTTTAGCTGGTCAGTATGCCGCCGTTGATGAAATGTTAACTGGGCGCGAAAATTTAGTGATGGTTGGTCGGCTATACCACTTACCAAAAAAAGATGCGCAAATGAGGGCTCAGGAATTGCTCGTTCAATTTGATTTAGTTGAAGCAGGTGACCGATTACTGACAACTTATTCTGGTGGTATGCGTCGACGATTAGATTTGGCGGCTAGCTTAGTTAACCATCCAAAAATTTTATTCCTAGATGAGCCAACGACTGGGCTAGATCCACGTGGTCGTTTTGCTTTGTGGAACGTGATTCGTGATTTAGTTGCTGATGGCACAACCGTTCTTTTGACCACGCAGTATTTAGAAGAGGCGGACCAGCTAGCACATCAAATTTTCGTAATAGATCATGGTCATATTATTGCAGAGGGTACATCTGATGATTTAAAGAGTCAGGTTGGTGGTGATGTTTTAGAAGTGCACTTGAGTGATCATACCGAAGCGGCCGAAGCTGGTGAGTTGATCAAACGGTTTGGTGAGACAGAGCCACATATCGATTTAGATAATGGTTTGGTTAGTTTGCCAGTGGCTGGTGGTGCGGAGATTTTAGTTGATGCTATTCGAGCTTTAGACATGGCTGGATTGAAAATAAGTAATGTTGTCTTACGCCGACCGTCACTTGATGATGTTTTTATGAAACTGACTGGCCATAACGCCATCTAAATATGCCTAATAATTTCTCTCAAACTTTGTCTGACGTGGTCGTCATGGTCAAGCGCAACCTGATGAAATACAAGCGCTCACCGCGGTTGATGATTTTTTCATCGATTCAACCGGTGATGTTTGTGCTACTTTTTGCTTATGTTTTTGGTGGGGCGATTACAACTGGCACTGTCAGTTATGTAAACTATTTAATTCCAGGTATTTTAGTCCAAACGGTTTTATTCGGTGCGATGCAAACGGGTGTTGGACTAGCCGATGATTTAAGTAAAGGTATGATCGATCGTTTTCGATCTTTACCGATGGCACGTTTGGCAGTTTTAGCTGGACGAACAATCACGGATAGCATTCGAAATGTGTTTGTGGTTATTTTAATCACTTGCGTAGGCTTCATCATTGGTTTCCGTTTAGAACATGGAATTTTGAATTTTATAATGGGTTTATCTTTGATTATCCTTTTTGGTTTTGCTTTTAGCTGGGTTTCGGCAACCATCGGTCTGTTGGTAGAGAATGTTGAGACAGCGCAAACTGCTGGTATGATTTGGGTTTTTCCATTGGCCTTTGCTAGTTCGATTTTCGTTCCCGTTGAAACGATGAAATCTGGCATTCGAGTTTTTGCTGAACATAACCCAGTTTCCTATACCGTGAACGTTGTTCGTGCCTTAGCGTTAGGCACTCCAGTTGGAAATAACATTTGGTTTTCTTTGGCTTGGATTGCCGGCTTGTTGATTATCTTTATTCCATTGGCCGTGAGTCGATACCGTAAGATTGCGTAAAAATGCGACCTCTTGAATGTGTGTCTCAATGATTTAAAAAATATTACAAAACCAGCCATGATGGCTGGTTTTGTTGGTCCCGGGTCAGACATGGGCGATTTTGGTGGACCCAGCGAGAATTGAACTCGCAATGTTTGGTGTCAAATCAAACGTGGTTACCATTACCACCATGGGCCCATTTGACCCGGGGTAAATAAATACACTCCCAACTATTTTTATAGCGGGAGTGTATTTATGACACCAAACTTATTACCACGTTTGACTGTAAATATTACATCATCATTTTATGATGGCGTCAAGCGTTGGTTTTGAATAATTATTCGTCTATTTTTTGCCAACTTTCAAAGGTGCCAATTTTTTCTAAATTGTAAAAAACGTAACTCGGGCCGTGACTATCCCAGCCTTCGCCGCCTTCGTTGTAAATTAATCCATCATAACCTTGTGCCCGCATAAATTCTGGGAATAAAAGTGACCATGGTGGTCCTGGATATTTAGAGCTTTTTAATTCTGGAGATCCGGCGGTTTGGAGAAGAACTCGTAAATCAACGGCTTTAAGATTCAAGGCTTTCGCAAGGTGGTTGGTGTATTCGTTCTCCATCGAGTTATGAATCTGGCCAACAGAATTTTCTCGAGGTTTTCGATTATTGTAGTAATCAAAAAATGCGCTTTTCCAAGCTTCGGCTAATTCGCGTGGGATTGGTGCGTTGCGAGTTTGATCATCTTTCCAGCGTAGATCTAAAACTCGTGCTTGGAAAGGTAGGACAGGTGTGACATAAGCGAGTTCTGGTTTACCACCCTGCCTGACATGGGAGTAATTATGAGCTTCGGTTTTGGAGTTTGAAGTGTAAAAGCCAAAACCTAAGGTACTACTGCCATCGTTATCCTTTAGATATTCGCTGTCTTGATAGCTATAAACTGGACGGAATTTAAATGGCTTGGCACTGCCGTGAAATAAAATGTCAGGACTGCTTTCGAATTCTTGTTGGGACATTGTTCGAGGATCAACCACCTAATATTCGATCACCGATTGGTGTGCGTTCGTGTAATGGAATTTCAATTGCAACATCTTTTAGTTCTGGGGACATAAATTTAAATATCTTAATATATAACAAAAACACTCTGAGTTTATTGATAAATTTCACGTCGATGACCTATTCTGATGATTAACAGAATTTGGACTTTTCCATTTGGTTGATGCTTGAAAAGCACGCGATAGTCGCCAATTCGGAATCGAAAGATGTCGCTGAGTTCACCTTGTAATCGGCTGGCAAATTTAAGAGGTTGACCAGACTCACAAAAATAACGAATTTTTTTAACGATCAGTTGAGCCATTTTTCGGTCGATTGTTAGTAAATCGGTTTTCGCTGACTGTGAATATTCTGCCAAAAACATATTACAGCCCGAGTGATTTTTCAATTTCATTCTGGCTGAAAGTTCGACCGGTCTTAAAATCATCATCGGCTTTTCCGAGTCGAATCATTAAATCGTCTGTAAAGGCTTGCTTGGCTGACAACGGACGAATTTCAAAAACTGGATAATTTTTTCTTAATATCACTAGCCGTTGATTTTTCTTGTAAGCTTCCGCAGAAAACTTAGCCATGTTTTGGCGAAATTCCTTCAAACCAATAAAGCGCGTAGTCATAGCGACAAATTTAAGTATACCGCAAGTGTACACCTAAATATTTTTGTTGTAAATTTATTTTTTTAAATCCCTCCACCAAAAATTGAATAGAACAAGAAGCAAGCGACGGTTAGCATCACGATGAAGGCTAGGGCGATGAAGAAATTAGAGAGATGACCATTCTTGTGTTCGCCCATGATTTCAGGATTGTTGCCGACTTTGTAGATTATGAAAAGGAGAGGGACGGCAGCTAAGCCATTAAAGACGGCG
>CAYPRR010000029.1:0-8106 GCA_964413245.1 uncultured Gammaproteobacteria bacterium | reverse complement strand
TCAGGATACCGATGAAGATGATTCTGAATAACTTATGAAGCTTCACCGTTTTATTGGAGATTTTGATTTTACCAATAATAATGTCATAGTTATTGATCGTGAAATTGCTCATCAAATTAAAGATATTTTGCGAATCGAAAAAGAGGAGCGATTAATTTTAGTTGATAGTCATGGACAGGAAGTTCTAGTCGAGATCCAGGATTTTATTGATGGCTTGCCATTGGTACGGGTGATTGAGCGACTAGAAGCATCAAATCAAATCGCGTGTCGAGTTATTTTGTATTGTGCGATTTTAAAACGTGAAAATTTTGAGTTGGTGGTTCAAAAGGCGACTGAGCTTGGTGTCATGGAAATTATTCCTGTGATTACGGAGCGAACTATCAAATTAGGTTTAAAGATGGATCGATTGAGAAAGATTGCCAAAGAGGCTTCGGAACAATCTGGTCGCACTGTGGTACCAACAATTTTTGAGCCACAAACTTTTAAATTGGCATTAATGAATAGTCGGAATCACGAAGCGACAATTATTCTCGATCCAAAAGGCACTTCACGCATAAACTCGTTGCCGATTTCGAGTGTTGGTGTTTTTGTTGGCCCTGAAGGAGGCTGGACTGAGTCAGAATTAATGATAGCGATGGAAATGGGTTTAAATGTGATGAACTTGGGAACTTTGATTTTGCGTGGTGAAACGGCAGCAATGATCGCTGTTGATCGTCTGGTCTGTGGATAATATATCAATATTAAGTCTTCGTGATATTCTGTAGTTATAATTAATTAAATCGTTTTTATGATCAAGGGCTCAAAATGCTGTGGTGTGCATGTTGCTGGTTATTGGCTTTTAATAATCGGTGGTATTAATTGGGGTTTGATTGGCGTCATGAAGTTTAATTTAGTTGAAGAGGTTTTTGGCAGTTGGCCATGGTTGGTAAGTGTAATTTATATGTTGGTTGGTTTGGCGGCTGTAGCTATGCTGTTTCAAAGTGGCTGTAAGGGTTGTCATGGTTGTGGGATGTGTGGAAAATAAGAATAGTACGGGCTTCGGCCCGTACTATTCTTATTTTACCAAGTGATCAGCTGTGAAAGATAGAATTTCTGAATCAGTAATAACAATGATTTCTTTTTTATCTTCGCGAACTAGCAGTTCTAATCCAGTATTGAAACTACCAGATAGATATTGAGCAATTAATTTTCCTTGTTTATCGTAGACGATGACTCGACCTTGCTCTGGTTCAAGTAGGTATAGATATTTACTTTCAAAGGCGGTCCAAATAGCTGTTGGTTTAGATAGTGCCGGATCTATTGTTGATAAAGTTAGAGCCCCTTCATGGCCTGAGGAGAATTTTACGACGTTATCATCAACAATTAAGTAGATGTCACCGTCAACGGCCATAGCTGTGGCTTTGGTTATGTTGCTGTTACTAGCGGTGATCCATGCAGTTCCGGCTTCAAAGCCATCGCCCTGTGGTCGCATCTTAATGATCTGTTGTGCTTGGCTGGTTAGGACGTAAAGATTGTCGTTATAAACTGCTATATCTTCAGCGCTCAATAATTTCTCTACACCACTAACGACCGGGTTCATGGTTTTTGAGGTAATATTTGTTCGTCCTAGTTTCTTTGCGTCATCAAGAAATAAAAATCCTGTTTTAACTACCGTGACATGGATTGGGTTGCCGGAAGTACCTTTAGTTAATTCTATTTTGTTTAGTGTTGAGTTGAGCTCTGAGTAATTCCAAAGGTTTCCTTGATTTGTTAGCGCGTAAATAGATCCATTTAAAAGAAAAGCTTCTTGCCATTTACTGCCAGTTTCTAATGTTTCTAGGTATGCGAGTATTTTTGGTTCGACTGATGTAGCGCCTCGAAGAGCGAAGAGTGTTGTATTCAGTTCAATCTGAAGTTTATCATTGATATTTTCATGTTGCGCAGAATCTCTTGGTAGTGATGATAATAATTCTTGAGCTTCGACTAGGAGAGCTCTTGCTTGATCTGTATTATTGTAAATCAAGCTAGCTTCTGCGGCGTCGAGTTTTTCTTCTATATTTTTTGAAGTTTGATTAAATAGGTCGGCAAGTTCTTTTTGTTTAATCTGTTCACGCCAAGCGGATATGCCAAAAATTAGAAGCATGATAGTAGCTAGTCCAATAAATACAGAAAACTTTACTCGAGGGGATAAACCGCCAACTTTCTTTATAATTCTCTCTTTGATATTTTTGTCAGCGATTTTTTGATTGTATAAGTTTTTTATCCAGTAGATAAAGGATTTAATTATTCGCCAAGTTCCAGTAACGGTCACACTTATCGCTACTATTAAAGCCGACATTGACTTGATGATAAAGCGAAGAATTTTTCGTATTACTGATCTTGTGCCATGTGTTCCAGGTGCTGATAGGTGTTTTAAAAGTGGTGCTGTTATTCTGCTAACCCACCCAATCATGTCTGGATGTTGTTCGCCGAGTAGGGCAGCGGTTTCATCTTGTGTTTTACCAAATTGCTCAATGGAAACAAGAGGGTTGGTTTTCATCGGTGGGCCTTCATCAACATTCTCAATAACTCTAAAACTAATGCCTCCATAAGCGGTTTCTGGTCCCAAGTGTTGCTCGATTCTTTTAAGTGCGCCGATTGGTGGCAGGGTAACTAAAATATCTTGTAATTGTGCCAAATCTATTTCACGGGCCGGAATGCGGGTGGCCACATAAAAAATATCACCTGGATGCAGCTCGCCATCGAGAATGGTAATAAATGGTTTGTTTGGATCTTGGTTTTCGAGTTCTTGAAATTGTTTATCTAACTCGTAAATTACGTAGCGTTGCTTAGCGGTGCGATGTAAGAAAAGTGCGTGCAGTTGACCGACGCCAGTGATAAAGACTTGATTGGAATTAACAATACCGATGACGGCATGCAAATCATTGGCATTAAGATGTAATCCGTCTTTGATTAAATCACTAATACCGTCATTAATTGTTTGTACAATCTGTTCAAAGCGACGAGGAATATTGGTGTCGGGTGAAATCGATTGATTGAAACTAGCTAAGCTTTCTTTGATTAATTCCGTGATCGCTAATTGGCTTTGTTCGTTTCGACCACCAACTTTCACTAAAGCAAAGATATCGCCAGGACCAACCGGGATTTGTTCTAATTCAGCTGAAATCAGCCCAGAAAAGGCATTATGGACGGAGACAAACTTAGCAGATTTGATAGTAAGAGTTTCCATAGTTGACCTTGGTTTCATAAGTATATACGATTAACTTGTTGGTACAAGGGTCGCGAACACCAATTTTACTTAAATATGATTCAAAAAATCGAAG
Source organism: uncultured Gammaproteobacteria bacterium (assembly GCA_964413245.1). Taxonomy (GTDB): domain Bacteria; phylum Patescibacteriota; class Patescibacteriia; order UBA9934; family UBA9934; genus CAYPRR01. Next base: position 4,804 of record CAYPRR010000029.1, on the reverse strand, counting down.
AAATTACTGAAATAGGGCGCAATAATGACCAATCGCTCTCTGGTGATTTCCAAATTGAGCAATTGTTTGGGTCAAAAACGCGTGTTCGGTTACTTTATCTCTTTTTAGAAGACGCAGAGCGGGCTTTTTATGTTCGCGAGCTAACACGCAGAATTGATGCGCAATTAAATTCGGTGCGAAGAGAGTTAGCGAACTTGGTAGAACTGGGAATTGTTTTAGAAGTTGAAGGTAAGATTTTACCTCGTGAGAATGAAGTAAAAAAAACAGAAAAGAAAAAATACTACAAAGCGAATATTCGTTGCGCCTTTTTTCCAGAACTTCGTAGCATCATGAAAAAGTCGATGGTGCTAATGAATAAATCTTTTGTCCAAGAGGTGACGGAGATCGGAGATGTAAGTTTGTTGTTTTTGACTGGTAAATTTATTGATAACGATAAGGTGCCGTCAGACCTGATGATTGTTGGTGATTTAGATTTAGATAAATTACAACAGGCAATCAAGAATTTTGAATTGCAGATCGGTCGGGAAATCAACTATACCTTCATGCCAAAAGAGGAGTTTGCTTATCGCCAAGAGGTGAAAGATCGCTTTCTTTCTTCATTATTAACTTCCGATAAAATTGTGTTGATTAACGTCACCGGACGTGATTTATGATTTTGTACATCAACGGACAAGATATCAAAAGATTAGTGCTCGGCACTGTTGCCGTAGGGGCCGATCCAGGTATCGGCCCGACGGTATTTGAAGCTGATCCAGATGATTATTTGGAAGTGATCGCTAATTATTTAACGTCTTTAGGGCAAACTCTTGAAGATTTGGGAGCTTTAGCTGTGGTTGTTGGCCCGGGTTCGCCAACGGCCTTGCGCGCCAGCCTAGCCATCGCTAACACTTTAGCTTTCGCTCGACGCTTACCAACTTTGCCCTTAGAGAAGCCTGCCGAAGTAGACGATCAGGAATTTATTAAAACCATTAATCTTGATACACTAGAAGCAAGGGCGAGAACTTTGAAGCCAATTTATCTCCATCCGCCCAATATTACCTTTCCTAATCCTTAACAATTAATTGTATGCCAGATTACGTTGACATCTTGCGTTCTGCGTTCATTGAGCTTTGGGCTGGAGTGGTAATGTTTTTACCAAAGTTATTGTTGGCGGTGATTGTTTTCTTGTTAGGTTTGTTGGTTGCTAATTTACTGTGTTCGATTGTGGTGCGCGTCATTAAGATGTTGCGTATCGATGAACTTTTCGCTAAATTGGAAGTTAAAGAACTTTTTACTCGAGCGGGAATCAAGCTAGATATTGCTGGTTTTTTGGGATGGTTGGTTAAGTGGTTTGTGATAATAGTTAGTTTGATCGCCGCCGCAGATGCTCTAAGTTGGGATCAAATTACAGTATTTCTTTCGCAGGTGGTTAGTTACATTCCAAACGTTTTGATCGCCGTTATCATTTTATTGGTTGGTATTTTGTTGGCTAACTTTGTAAACGGCGTCGTTCGATCGGCCGTAGCGGCTGCACAGATGGAAAGTGGTGAATTTTTGGCCGGGGTAGCTAAATGGTCAATCATCGTTTTTAGCTTGATGGCAGCTCTTGTCCAACTCGGTATTGCTCAGTCGCTCATCCAAGTGCTCTTCACCGGTTTTGTGGCCATGCTGGCTATTGCTGGTGGTTTGGCTTTTGGGTTGGGCGGTCGGGAACATGCATCGCGGGTGCTTAACAAATTGGAGAATGATCTGACTTCCAAAAAATAAAATATGACGATACCATTAGAGATATTTACTTCAAAGTATAATAAATTTTTTATTATCAGTGTTGTAATAATGTTCTTTATTGTATCAATATTTTTATTTCAACAACTTAAAAATAATAACGCATCAACGCTTTGTTTCGTTCTAAACGAAGACACCGTTAGCACCTATATTATCTTAGAAGATGGTGAGCCAAACGGATCTATGACGATTATTGAGCGTAAAAACGGCGAAAATATTGAACCACCATCTACTGGTCCTGGAAATCTTGAGAAGAACGCATTTGTACTTGCCGATGGAACCAGTCTTGAATTTGATAGCGCACAACTTGTGTGGCCGGATGGAAGCTTACTTGCAGGTTCTGTATTTATTTCGTCGGAGTGTCCGGTGTATTAATCACATGTAACTTAGGTAGGTCTCACGGAACGGGTTTGTGACGGTTTTGCGCGTGGCGGAAGTTTTCCTTCAGATGCGAGATCTTGCAGAGCTGCGGCGATGCGTATGTCACGCTGTATTTCGTTCTTCTCGTCTTCTTTTTCCGTGTCGCGTTTCATATGTGTGATAATAGCGTTCTGCACCGCATTCGCAGTCGTTTTAATATCTTGTGGCGAGTGAGTTTGAGTATTCTCCATATGAAAATTAGTGTAGCATGTTTCTTGAATAAATCACTCTACGGTGGCGATGGAAGCTTTGTTTGGATGCAGTGTGAGGCGTAATCACGACTCCAAAAATACAGAAATCTGCGGGAGCAGATCCTATAAATATTCTCTGCGTTCACGCAGAAGAACAACGTAATTGGTATCCCGATTGCCGCCCGCGTCTTTATTGGCCTCGGCAACGTGCTTCGTCTTGCTCGCATGCGTGAGCGTGATGGCAACGGGATAAAGAGTGCCGACGGCCTCGTTTGTTCAAGTGACGCTTGTTCATCGCAAAGCCGTCAGAGTATGATAGTTAAATCGTAATCGTCTAAAATATGGAATTTGCTTACACAATTCCGACCACGAAATCATTTGATCAGGCCGTCTTGGACGTGCAAGATGAGATCACCAAAGCGGGCATGCGGGTTTTGTACGTACACGATGTGCAAAAGTCGTTGAGTGAAAAAGGATTTGAGCGCAAGCCGTTCAAGATTATTGAGTTTTGCAGTGCCAAGTTTGCCCACGAATTCCTGAATATCGACGTGGACATCGGACTCTGTTTGCCTTGCAAGATCAACGTATACGTCAAAGACGGCCAAACCATCATTTCCGGAATGCGGCCGATTGTTTTGACGCAGTTTTTCCCGAAGGCGGATTTGGGAGGGAGGCCGAAAGAAATTGACGCAATGGTGACATCGATTATTGATAACGCAAAATAATACAATCATGGGGTTTGGCGCCGGAACTGTCTCAGCCCAGGGCATGATGAAGGATGTCACCGGCACAGACAGCACGTCGGAGCAGGTTGATGACGACCATACCGCTATGATGAGTTTTGGATTGATTTTTATGGTCTTGTGGTGGCTTCCTCGGTCACGGAACAAAAAAACCCTGCACCGAAGCGCTGGGTTTTTTTGGTTCCGAGACATGGATTCGAACCATGATTCACGGCTTCAAAGGCCGCTGTCCTGCCTTTAGACGATCTCGGAATAATATTGTTAGAACTAATTGACCGTGAGAACTAGTGATAAATGTTCAAGATACTAGGAGCGGATGGCAGACAAGGAGCCGTACTAAGCCGTACGGCGACGCCGTCTGACAGGATCCGTGACAACGTAGATGGACATTTAGCACGGTTCTAACACCGGTCGAGAATATCAGAAAAGTCAATGCTGGTCAATATGGATGTGCTAAAATTGGTGATATGCAACTTACTAGCTCAGTGTTTAAGAATGGGGAGGTGATTCCAGATAAATATGGTCGAGATTTTGAGAATATCAATCCGCCATTGATGATTGAGGGGGCGCCGGTGGGGACGGTTTCATTTGTTTTAATCATGGATGACCCAGATATGCCAGCTGGGGCGAGCGTGCCAGTTTGGGATCATTGGGTGGTTTATAATATCCCAGTTGATACGAGAGAAATCCCTGAAAATTGGCAGGTTATTGGCGTTAGAGGGCAGGGAACTAGGGGTGAGTTGGATTACGGTGGTCCACGTCCACCAGACAAGGAGCATCGATATTTCTTTAAGATTCTTGCCTTGGATTGTTTACTTGATTTACCAGAAGGCGCCACCAGGCGACAGGTTCTGGAATCATCGGCTGGGCATATCCTCGACCAGGTGGAACTGATGGGGCGATTCGCTCCTAAGACCTGACCGTATAATTCGTGATAAACTCTGATTCAGTAATCTTCTAATTTTTTTATGCCCGGACTGTCCTACCCAACGTTTGCTAAGCAGGAAGCAAGTAAAGACGTTTTTGATGCGATCGTGATAGGTTCGGGAACCGGGGGATTAAGCGCTGCTTCGATGTTAGCTCGGGCTGGCAAGCGTGTGTTGGTCTTAGAAAAGCATCACATGATTGGTGGCTACACCCATGCCTTTCAACGCAAAGGTTATATGTGGGATGTGGGTTTGCATTACGTTGGCCAGGTGCATATTCCGGGCACGCTTCTCAATAAAGTTTTCCGTTACATCACCAAAGAAAAATTAGAATGGGCACCGTTAGATGATATTTACGATCGGGCAGTTTTTGGTGATAAAGAATATCAATTTCCACGTGGCCGACAGAATTTGATCAAAGCACTTAAAGAATATTTTCCAGTGGCAGAAGATCAGGTTTCTATCGACGCTTATTTTAAATTGCTCGACGAAGTGAACGATGTTGGCACAGCTTATTACGCTGAAAAAGTTATTCCACCATTTTTAGCGAAGATTTTCGGTGGTTGGTTGCGCAGAAGTGTTTTGAAATATTCGGATCAAACTACGCTCGAGGCACTTCAAAAAATCACTAAAAATGAAAAGTTAATCGGTGTGCTCACGGCACAGTATGGTGATTACGGATTGCAACCGGCTTTAAGTAGTTTTTATATGCATGCGGTTTTGGCTAATCACTATATGGAGGGCGCCGGTTACCCAGTTG
>CAYPRR010000028.1:3107-8221 GCA_964413245.1 uncultured Gammaproteobacteria bacterium | reverse complement strand
CTCAGTTTATGACCTTCTTATTGATTTCCGGCATTGTATTAACGGTTGTTCCGATCATTTTACTGATCGGTTTTGCTGGTTTTATCTTTTTTATGTTCATGAAGGATGACCCAGATTCTAGTGCCATAGTGACCGTTGCTTTCATTGTGATGTTGCTCGGCATTGGACTAATCGTAGCTAATTACATTTTGGAAACGATGAATTAACTAGCTTGTAGCTGGTAGCTTCTAGAAATATCAATAAAATAAAATGGCCCGGACTTCTCTCGCGAGAGGTCCGGGTTTTCGTTTGACTGACTATTTATGGTGGCTTAGAGTTGAGGCTAAGAATCCTGCAGTGGCCACGAGCACGATGGTAGCGCCAGATGGGGAATCAAAGTAATAAGAAAGAATTAGACCAAGGACGATAAATAGTTCGCCAAGAATTATGGAGGTGACAACATAGTCACGGAAAGTTTTGGTGAGTAGTCGACTGGTGGCGGTCGGTAAAACGAGCAGGGCTGGGACTAGAATAATACCAAGAATTTTTACGCCAAGTACAGCTGTGACAGCCAAGGCTAGATAGAAAAAGTAGGTGTGAAGTTTGGTGTTGATGCCTGAAACAGAAGCTGATTCTTCGGATAGGGCAGTAAAGGTTAAGCCTGATAAATTCTTGAAGAGCCAAATGAGGATGACGCTGGCCACTGGTATGATTACCAAAAGATCGGTTTTTTGAACGGCTAAAATACTGCCGAATAAATATGAAAGTAGTTCTGGTTGATAGCCTGGTAAATTTTGAATGATGATGATGCCGAGCGCCATGCTAGCGGTAAATAAAATTCCAATCAAAGTATCAGTTGGTAGTTTGGTATAGCGCTCCAAGAAATAAATAAAGCTGGCAAAAAGAATGGCCCAAATAATGGCGATTGGTAGCGGTGCCAAACCAGTTAAAATTGCGATAGCGATACCAGCAAGTGATGCATGGGCGACACCTTCGCCAAAGAAAGTCATTTTACGAAGTGAAGCGATGACGCCAATGGCTGGAATCAACAAGCCTAAAATCACGCCAGCGATGAGTGCTCGTTGCATGAATGGATATGAGAAGATAACGAGGAGTGAGTCCATACTAGTGATGATGGTGTTCCATGACATCGGCTGAATTGCCGTAAAGGTTGGTTAATTTTTTCTGGGTAAGAATATGGTGAGGCGTGCCAAAACAGAGTAATTGTTTATTAATACAGATGACTTGATCAACTAAGCGTGAAACCATCGAAATATCATGTGAGATGATTAATACGGTAGTGCCGTGTTCATGATTAAGGTGTTCGACGACATCATAAAAAGCCTCCTCACCGGCGATATCTATTCCGGTTGATGGTTCATCGAGTACTAGTAAAGAAGGCGAATTGATGATGGCGCTAGCAATTAAAACTCGTTGCAATTGACCACCGGAAAGCTCGCCAAGTTTTTTATTTAAGATTAGTGGAGTTAGCCCGACTTCTTTAATTTTTTCATCTATAATTTTGAGGTTGATGTGGCGGTGACGCTTAAGGTTCATGAATTCGAAGACTGTAATTGGGAAAGTTTTATCAAAATTAAAATGTTGAGGTACGTAGCCGACGAGTGATCTGGAATCATGAAGATCGGAACCAAATATTTTTATTTCGCCAGCGGTTGGAGTAATGAGCCCCAGAATCGTTTTGATTAATGTTGTTTTTCCAGAACCATTTGGTCCGATAACGGCAGTAATTTTTCCGGCTTCGATTTCAATAGAGATATTATCAAGTGCTAAAAAATCACCAAAACGAACAGTTAGGTCTTTAACGCTGATGGCATTGACTGCGGGCTTACTAGTTTTGAGAGATGATTTGGGCATTGTAGTTCATTAGTTCTATGTAGCTTTCTCGACCGACAGATCCTCCTAAGTCGTCTAGCTCGGATATTTCTAGATTATTGTCTGAAGCGAAGCTTGCAAATGTAGCTATTGATGATTGGGGTTCGAAATAGGTTGTTTTGATGTTATTAGATTTTATCGCGGTTAAGAGGTCAGCGAGATATTGCGGTGTTGGTTCTTTGCCAGATGATGGTTCAAAAGTACCAATTACTTTTAAATCGTATGCGTCGGCAAAATAATACCACGCATCATGCATCGTCACGATATTTTTGTTCTCTATAAGTTCCATCTGAGCTTTAATATTGGAGTTGGTATTGTCTAGTTTTTGAAGATAGAATACGAGATTTTTCTGAAATTCATCGGTGTACTCTGGGTAAGTCTTTATTAGCGTACTAGTGATATTAGTTGCAATAATTTTAGCATTTTGAATTGTGAGCCAGTAGTGAGGGTCGGTCTGTCCGTCGTAAATTCGTAAGCTAATTCCGTCATCTAGTCGTTGGATAGTAGTTTCGGCGCTACCTGTGGCAACTGATCTTTTAGTATTGGACTGCGAGGCCAAATTATCAACCCAGTCATCTAGGCCGTAACCTATTTTGAAGAAAATACTGGCATTTTGGACTTCACGGACCATTGATGGCGTTGGTTCGAAGGTGTGCGGATTAGCACCGGCTGGTAGCGTCATGACAACATCGACTTTATCACCGACGATATTTTTAGTGATATCGTAGATCGGGAAGATAGTGGTAGCTACAATTGGGCGACCATTGTAAGTGTCACTTGGCGTAGATAAGAGATAAAAAGCCAAAATACTTACGACAAATAAGCTAAGTATAAATAAAAGGTTTTTCATAATTATTTACATTGTGGACAAAGTCCACGGAGTTCTAATAAATGTTTTTTAAGTTTCGGCACAGGACAGGGAATGCATTCTGGTGTAGAGCAATTTTCGCAGACAAGATGGTCGTGGTGTTTGGTATTGTTTTTTTCAAAATAGATTTTATTTCCGTGGATTATGACTGGTGTAATAAAGCCTATTTTTTTAAATAGGCCTAGATTTCGGTAAATCGTTGCAAGATTAGTATGAGGCATCATCTTTTGGAGTTGTTCCGCACTCCAACTTCTGCTTTCTTCGAAAAGTGTGATTAGTCTGTGGCGGTCTTTACTACAGCGGCCATGGTGACTTTTGATTTTTTCTTCAATAGGGCAATTATTCATAATGCGAGTTGGTTTGCAAATGCGAATCAATTCTATTATGCGAATGAATTCGCATTATGTCAAATTCTTATAAGATCTACTATAATAAAATTAATTATGAAACGCATATTCCTGTCATTATTATTATTTTTTTTATTTTTTGTTCCTTCATTTGTTCGTGCGGACGGTGAATTGCAGTTACATGCTAAAGTAATACAAATTAATTCTCAAACACAGATCGATGGTGTTGATCAAGCGGTGTTTGAGGCGGTTGGAGAAAACGGGGTTAATTATACAATCGATACGAGCCAGGGTTTCGTTCAAGGGTTGCGCTATGACTTAAACGTGGGTGATCGCGTCATTTTACAGATTATAGAAAATCCAGATGGCTCGTCTACAGCTTTTCTAAAAGACGTGGTGCGGACTAATTCTTTGATTTGGATTTTTGCATTTTTTGCGATCATGACAACGTTGGTCGGACGGTTGCGTGGCGTCTTTGCCTTGTTTGGGTTGGGAATTACGCTGGCTATAATTTTTGGCTGGCTTTATCCGACGATTTTGGCTGGTGGTGATTCGGTTTCATCTACCGTGATTGCCTCAGTGGTAATCTTGGCAGTTAATATGGCATTATCGCATGGCATTGGTCGAGGCACACAAGTGGCTTTTGGGAGCACTGTTATTGGGTTAGTTTTAGCTTTAGTTTTTGCCAAAGTTTTTGTTGGATTGGCGAATTTGTCTGGCCTGGCGTCAGAAGAGGCGTCATTGTTAGCTTTGAATATTGGTCCAATCATCATTCCGCAAGGTATATTATTAGCGGGGATTATTCTGGGCGCAGTTGGTGTACTTGATGATATTACGATTACTCAAGGTGAGACGGTGGCTGAACTTGCTAGCGCCAATCCAAGTTTAGATCGTAAAGAATTATATAAGCGAGCGATGAATGTTGGTCGTCATCATATCGCTTCGACCGTGAATACTTTGGTACTGGCTTATGCTGGTGCCGCTACTCCACTTTTTCTTCTTTTTTTGGCGACGCGAGGTACGACGGTTGCTGGATTCATCAACGAAGAAGTGGTTTCTGAGGAAATTATCAGGACTTTGGCCGGAACTTGCGCTTTAGTTCTGACTGTTCCGATCAGTACCTGGTTTGCAACTTTATTCCAAAAACGATAAGATTTTACCGATATGAAACAGTCACAACTCTTTACCAGAACATCAAAGATGGCACCTGCGGATGCTGAGAGCGCCAACGCAAAATTTTTAATTCAGGGGGCTTTTGTTGATCAAGAGATGGCCGGTGTTTACACTTGGCTACCACTGGGATTACGTGTACTTCGTAAAGTTGAACAGATTGTTCGTGAAGAAATGGATGCCTTGGGCGCGCAGGAAATTTTCATGCCGTCATTACAGCCAAAAGAATACTGGGAGACCACCAAGCGTTGGGAGGGAGTAGATATTCTTTTTAAATTGAATTCACAAACTGGAAAGGAATATGCGCTTGGTTGTACGCATGAAGAAGTCGTTACTCCGCTTTCTCAGAAGTATATTTTGTCGTACAAAGACTTACCGTTTGCCACTTATCAAATCAATACAAAGTTTCGAGATGAACTACGCGCTAAATCTGGTGTGTTGCGTGGTCGAGAATTCCGCATGAAGGATATGTACAGCTTCCATACTAATCAGGAAGATTTAACAGCATTTTATAACCAGGCTTTGGAAGCTTACGTAAAAGCTTTTTCACGCTGTGGTTTGAATGTGAAAGTTGTTCAGGCGAGTGGTGGTATTTTTACGGAAAATATCTCGCATGAATTTCAGGCGTTAACTTCTGCCGGAGAAGACGTGATTATCGCTTGTGAAAAATGTTCATTTGCACAAAACTCGGAGATCGCTACTGTTAATGAAGGTGATGCCTGTCCAAAGTGTGGCGGTGTACTCGTCAAAACTAAAGGAATTGAAGTCGGAAATATTTTTGATCTAGGCACGAAGTATACCGATGCTTTTGGTGTTGATTTTGCGAATGAGGCTGGCGATCATCAACGTGTTTTGAT
>CAYPRR010000028.1:2019-3097 GCA_964413245.1 uncultured Gammaproteobacteria bacterium | reverse complement strand
GGTATTGGCACTAGTCGATTGGTTGGAGCTGTGGTTGAATCGTCGCACGATGATCGTGGAATCATCTGGCCAAAATCGATTGCGCCTTTTATGGTTCATTTGATTTCACTGAAGTCAAAAGATGAAGCAACGCAGACCCAGATTGATGAGATCACACAAAAATTGTATTCAGACTTTTCTAAACTCGGAATTGAAGTTTTGTGGGATGATCGCAGTGAGGTTTCGCCAGGTGGAAAATTTGCCGACGCTGATTTATACGGCATACCTCTCAGATTAGTGATCTCTGAAAAATCATTGAGGGAAGGTTCGGTTGAATGGAAAGAAAGATCCTCGAATGACGCCCGCCTAATTCTGACTGATAGTGTAGTAGATGAGGTTAGCACATGGATTAAATAACACTATCGCAATAAAGTTGTTTTACTAATAATTAATTTAATTTTATGATTAAGATTCCTCACAATGCTGATGTAGGTCTGTTGCTTATTAGATTTGGTTTGGCGGCGGTGTTTATCGTGCATGGTTTGATGAAATTCCAGAACATGGATATGACTGTCGGTTTCTTTAGTGGCTTGGGTTTACCGGCTTTTATGGCCTATCTTGTGACCGCTGTGGAGACTTTTGGCGGTATTGCTATGCTTATAGGCTATAAGGCACGCATCGCTGGGTACTTATTGGCGATTGTGATGGTAGTGGCGATTATTATGGTTAAGATGTCTGTAGGCTTTGTTGGTGGTTTTGAGTTTGATCTGATGCTATTGCTGGCTGCGCTCGGCATCGCTTTGTCTGGTGCTGGTCGCTACGCAATCGAAAAAGAATAGGGCTACTATTGACATTTCTGATCGGTTCATGGTCTTATTTAATTGTATGCAATTATTGTTTGCCCAAATTATCAAACACACATGCTTTGGCGAAACTATGCCGAAGTATGATTGTGATTACCGGGTAGACCAGCAATTGAGTGCGAATGTGATAGAATAGTCACGTTTTCCACCACAAATGCTAGTGAACCCGGGAATCAACCCGGGTTCTTTTGTTCTTAATTGGAGGCCTCTATGCGTTCAACTTCTGTCTTCTACGG
>CAYPRR010000028.1:0-2009 GCA_964413245.1 uncultured Gammaproteobacteria bacterium | reverse complement strand
GTTCTTTCACCGGTTGGCGATGGGTGCCACTTGCACACTGTATATCCCGTGGTTAACGGCCATTGGTCTATCGTTCTCACAAATTGCATTATTAAACGCAATCTTCTGGACTAGCACGCTACTGCTGGAACTACCAACTGGAATGTTGGCAGATGGTCGTGGCCGAGGATTTTCGGTGACCGTTGGCACATTATTTTGGGGACTGGGTGGACTCTTTTACTCAACGGTTTCTGGTTTTTCAGGTGCGGTAATGGCAGAGATTACGCTTTCACTAGGCGCAGCTTTTGTCTCCGGAGCGCTTAATGCCTGGATAGCTGATGCTAAGGATCGGAAAGAGCCACTTCGAAAAGTGTATGCTCACGCAACGTTCTTGGGTGGGCTGGCGATGGTTGTTAGTCCGTTGATCGCAGTGATGCTTACGCAAGCTACGTTTCCATCTGCCTTTTGGGTCATGGAGGGGTCGCTGGCACTTGTCGCATCATTCATCGGTTGGCGGTTTATGTTCTCGAATGAACCGGAGCACACGCTGAGTGAGTTCGAGGCACTCCGTCATGCTTGGGCGCATTTGCGCCGTTCCAGCTCACTTCGCTGGGCGATCGCGGTTCAGGCTTCAATGGGCTTATTCGGTGCCTTCAACATGTATTGGACATTGCTTCTGGTCACGCGGTTCAGCGCAATGCAGATTTCTTGGATCTGGGCCGTAATGTATGGCTCGTTGGCACTGGCTGGCTGGTTGGTGCGTTCGCGCCACGGCGCTGGCTTGCACGGTGCGACTGGAATGATCCTGGCGTTAGCTGCCGGTGGCGTGCCGATGTTCCTGTTTGGAGTGTTGCCGTACACGGTAGCCTGGCTTGTTCTGATGATCGTTCACGAAGTAGGTCGTGGCGCTTTTTCTCCATTTGCTGATTCATATGTAGCCGAGCAAGTGGAAAGTGGCTATCGCGCCACTTACGGATCACTCCAATCATTCATTGGATCGCTTGGCATGGTAGCGACGTTACTCGCATCGTCACTTTACATGTCTCTGCATGATTCGGATCCGGCAACTATCTTGCAATGGTGGTTTTGGATCGGATTGATGGCAACGGTCTTATCGATTGTACTCTGGCGCTTGCGTCCAAAGATGTAAAAAAACTCCGCTCGCGTTTTACAACACGAGCGGTTTTTAAATAAACAGAATTGGTACGATCGTATCAATTCTGTTTATGGTAATTATTTTATTTTGATGGTTGGTCCGACGATTTCAGAAACTACTTCACAACCATTTTCTCGACCGGTGTCATCAGCGTAGCCGCTACCGCAACTTGAAGTGAATAGAAGGGTGTTGGTATTTAGGTCGAGTGGATATAGGCCACCACCAACAGCGCAGATATCAAAATCTTTTTTGAATTCTGCCAACGTCTTGTAGCTAAAGACGTTTGGAATTGCTGTAATCATCCAGCCGTTTGATTGATAATTTTCCGGTGGTGTAGCTTCAAAATAATAGATTTGAGCTTTGGCGTTTTGAAGGTTGTTTATTAAGTCTTCATAATAACTTAAGTCTCTAGCATATCCGCATTCCTCTGCTTGTGAGAATAGTGTACCAGTCGTAAATATTGAAGCGGCAGAGTCCTCGACTGGCATACCGGTAGAAACTTGAGTTTCGTCAAACTCGCCAAAAGTTATAAGTTGATCTATCGCCATATCTCCAACTTCTACACCGTTTAGTTGATTAAAACAGCCACCACCTACAAGTGTAAAACTTATTATCGAGGCTCCGAGAAGCTTGTTTATAGTCATATTTATTTTGATTTCAGTGCCGTTTTTAGGTTGCTTCCAGCTTTAAATTTTGCGACTCGAACCGTTGGCACATCAATAGACTTTGACGGGTCACGTGGATGTACACCTTTACGGGCGGCTCTTGTACGAGCCGAAAAATTACCAAATCCGGCAATCGTAACTTCGTCGCCAGCGACTAACGTTTCTATTACTAGTTTCTGAAAAGCTTCAATAAATTCTTCCACTGTTTT
>CAYPRR010000027.1:0-8690 GCA_964413245.1 uncultured Gammaproteobacteria bacterium | reverse complement strand
GTCAGAACTCACCTCCAGATTGGTTCGAATGACTTTCAATCCCCCCCACCCACCGCCGATTACCCACATCGGCTTCAAAAGGAAAAAAGGCCTCTGCACATTTCGCCCACGCCGCCACCCTTTCACTGCTCATGATTAACTCGTGATCATCGAAAATAAAAACACCTTCCCAAATGAAACGGGAGGGTGTTTTGTTATGCCCTAAATAATTCATCTTCAAACCATTTCTCAGGATTTCTTATAATATATTCAATTGTTCTACTAAGTTCATCTTCATCACGAATAATTCTTTCATAATAGCCTCGTTGCCAAAGTTGTCTGTTAATTCTAGGAAAGTCTCCTGCTTTGATATGGCGTAAATATTCATTAGTGGCTTTAATTTTGAACCATTGAATAATTTTTGGAATAGAATTCTCTGCCGTAGGGGCCGATCCAGGTATCGGCCCGATATTATTAATTTCTAAAATTAGATGTAGATGGTTAGGCATGACTACATATTCAGCGACGTCAACTGATGGGAATTTTTCCTTTAAAGAAAATAAAATTCTTTTAATTAATTCACCTTGATTATTTAATTGAATCATCTGATCGATGGCATTCGTCGGGCCGATACCTGGATCGGCCCCTACGGACGTGTCGATGCGACCGAAACGACATTCTCGATCTTGGACACAGATTGTAATAAAATAAAAACCTGACTGAGAATAATCATAACCTGGTAAACGTAATAATTTACGAACCTGAAAATCATCACTCATACCAATACATTATACAGATTTCCCCGGATGGATATGTTTCGTCGGGCCGATACCTGGATCGGCCCCTACGTTCGGACGATCACGAACGTTAATAACGGTTGCCCAATTCTGCGACTCTTTCCAAGCCAGTTCGAGCGTTGATCGAGCAACGTCAGCGATAGTTTGCGAGGTGATTTCAATAGCGATAATTCCCTGCGTGTAAGCGAACAAAACCAATTTATCACCGCTCACGGTCATCTCGCCTTTAATCGGACAAAGCGCTGGCGAAATCACCACGTAATCAATGTCAGCGTCAGGATGATATTTTACTTCACGATCGGTGACGATAATCGTTCGCACATGATGTTTCTTTTGCGCCATTTGTTGTTGATGTTCTCCGGATTCTTTTGGATCATGCAGGGCCATGAAAGCATCAAAGCCGACAATCTGAATAATGTCACCGTGCGCCACTTCGTGTTCACGTCGCATCGATCGCAACCCTTCAACGCCTTCGATGTAACGAATCTTTGGCTTGGCAAACGATGCATTATAAAACGCCTGCAAGCTCGGCAGAATGTCACCAGCCAATCGCGAGCGATCTTTAATTTCTTCTTCCTGCAAATGTAAAAGTGTGATCAATCGCAACGGTGATTCCGCCACAAAGCGTCGTTCACCATTTTGATTAACTTGTGTCACTAAACCTCTGACTATCAAACTTTGGAGCACGGTGTATGACGTTGCCCGATTGATTCTTGCTCGGTGCGCGATTTCGTGAGCGCTAGCATTTCCCAATTCTAAAGTCGCTAAGTACGTGGAAGCTTCTTTATCGGTAAAACCCAATCGCGTTAAATCATGCATTAAATTTTGCATAGGCTACAGCTCTTAACACCTCCCAAGTTTTATCCGCCGTTTTAGCCCAATCAAAAGCTTTAACGCGTTCGCTTCCCTTTTTAATTAAATCCAGTCGCAAATTTTCATTTAACAGTAGCTGATCCATCGCTACAGCCCAACCCTCAACATCAGTTGGGGCCACAAACATTGCTGCTTCCCCGGCAACTTCACGTAACGCTAAAATATCCGAAGCAATTAACGGAACACCAGCCTGCATCGCTTCTAGTGCCGGAATGCCAAACCCTTCGTAATAACTTGGAAAAACGTAAGCGATAGCGCCAGCCAAAAGTCTGTGAGCTTCTTCGTCACTTACATAACCAGGGGTGATAATTCTATCGGCGCAACCTGACTCAGCGATCGCTTCTTTGATTTCCTCGGCGCCAAAGCCCCACGAACCAGCTAATACCAAACGTACCCCCTCCTGTTCCCCCTTGGCAGGTGGAGTGTCACGAACCACTCGACCGAAAGCTCTGACTAAATTTGCGATATTTTTCTTTTTCTCTAACCGACCAATTGTAAGAAAATAATTTTCATTTGCTTCACTAAAAGGCCGATCGACCATTGAGTGAAGCGTTTCATCAACCGCTAAATGAGTCACAAAAATCTTTTCAGCGCTCAAACCATACAGCTCAGTCAGATCATTTTTCGTTGTTTGCGAAACGGAAATAATCGCCGCTGATTCTT
Organism: uncultured Gammaproteobacteria bacterium; assembly: GCA_964413245.1. GTDB lineage: Bacteria > Patescibacteriota > Patescibacteriia > UBA9934 > UBA9934 > CAYPRR01. The sequence continues at coordinate 6,378 of CAYPRR010000027.1, read as the reverse complement.
TTACCGCTCGAGCCACAGCCCACTCTTGTCGCGTTGTTCCCTTCTCTGAATAAATTCCCGGCAAACGTCGAAACGCAACATCATGAATCGTCGAAACAATTTTGGCATGGCGATGGAACGTCGGAATTTCGTGCACCGGATTCCAAAAAACATCTGGCGGCTGAACTAATAATTCAAAACTTAATCGAGCGTGTGTCCAACCTTTTTGTAACGGCCAGTCTAAAATTTTCCAACTCCAGCCAGCTGGTAATTTTCCCAAATCAGCCACCACGGCACTCGAATATAAGATAACTTGTTCTCCCGGTTGCAATGAACTCTTCATCATCTCACGCAACACAGAAAACAAGTAACGCTCGGTTCCAGTGCGTTGATTCCTCGTTAGCGCGTTGACGTCTATTCCTATAATCACACCGCTAGATTCGGCAGTTGACGGGGGGTGGCAGGGAGTGTGTCCGAACGGGCTGCCCCAAAGCAGACCGGCGGGCACACTCAGCTGACAGGACCCCAGTCAGCTGCTGTTATTAATTGAATGTATTTCAGTTTAGTTGTTGGTGAACACGCTGCGTTTGTATGCATCCAAGTTTTCCAGTGCCAAACCAGTTCCCTTGGCGACACAAAGTTGCGGTTCTTCGGCGACATAAGTTGGCACACCGGTCGCTTCAGCAATCAAGCGATCAAAATTACGAAGCTGACTGGAACCACCAGAAATCACAATACCTTTATCCATTACGTCAGCCGAAAGTTCTGGCGGCGTTTTATAAAGCACCTCTTTCATCGTAGCAATAATTCCTTCGAGCAATGGTTGGATTGCCTCGGTGACATCATCAGATGTTACTTCCATGATTTTTGGTAAACCAGTGATCATATCTCGACCCTTCACTTCCATCGTCAACTTTTCTTCTAAATATAACGCCGATCCAACATGGATTTTAATATCTTCTGCTGTGCGTTCACCGATAGCCAAGTTATAAGTGCGACGAATGTGTTCCATGATGGCATGATCGAACTTTACGCCACCAATACGAACTGAATCCGAAGCCACGATACCGCCAAGTGAAATAACCGCCATTTCCGTAGTGCCACCACCGATTTCTACGATCATATGACCCGACGGCGAACCAATCGGAATATTGGCACCGATAGCGGCCACGATCGGTTGCTTGATAATGTAAGCAGCTTTAGCACCAGCGGCCAATGTCGCATCAATCACTGCGCGACGTTCAGTTGAAGTGATTCCGCCCGGAACGGCGACCATGACTTCTGGTCGAAAAATACGCACACCACCCAAAGCTTTGTTGATGAAGTAACGTAACATTGCTTCCGTGGTTCGATAGTCAGCAATCACACCATCTTTGAGCGGACGCTTAGCGATGATCGTGTCTGGAGTACGACCAATCATATCTTTCGCTTCCTTCCCCACTGCCAAAACTTTTTTATCTAATTTTGAAATCGCGACGACTGAAGGTTCGTTTAAAATAATCCCCCGCTTTGGCACATAAACCAAAACCGTCGTTGTGCCAAGATCGATACCAATTTTTTTCGCGAACATAAATGAGGATCTAAAACTGCACGGTGAAAACTTTATCCTGATCCAACACCGTGCTTAGCCGTAACAGGCTATCGCCGAACTCTGACGCCTCTTCAGACGGCAAAGCGGTCCTCACTTTCTTACCAAAATTTAGGTCGAGCGTCAAAGTATTGTCACTAGCTCCTAACTGCTTAGTGGCCTTCAATTGATAAACATTGCCACTGATTGCCTCGGCTACGGTTGATGGTAATTTGTAGGTAAACGATAACGTTCGTTCATCACCCGGTTCAATTGAAGTAAAGGCGCCGAAACTAGTTAATCCAAGATCATCAACAACATCAACCGCATATTCTTTAAGTGACGGATTATGTAATTTGTCGTTTTCCAATGTACCAGATGAAGATATCAAGGTACTGCCAAGTGGTGCATAAACTCGTGTGTAGGTTCGATAGCGCGTCGTCAACTCCGTAAAAGTTCCGTTGTTTTTATAAGTGATCGCTGTCGTTGCATTAAAGCCGCCCCGACCATCGGGCATGATTGAATATTTTATCGATCGTTCCATCACCGGATCAGTCTTCAAAGCCGCCATATTGGCGTCGACCACCAACAGAAAGTCATCATTTACATCTTGAAAAACCTCGCCCGACCAGCCAGAATCTACAAATGCCGATTGCGCCTGCTCATCTTTGCTGTAAAGTTGGATCTGCTTATCTCGGAAACTCAAATCAACAGCACTAAATAAATCAGGCCACTTGCTAGTTGAAAGATGGAGTAATCGATCAATCAATTCGTCGCTCAATTTTGAAACAATCGCTTTGCGTTCTTCAAACGGAATATCTTTGTCTTTAAAACCAAACTCAACTTCATACTCCAATAAGTCACGGATGTTGCCACTGTTAAAGGTAATGCCATCAATAGTGATTGGACCAGTTAAGTTCATTAATCGCGAAACGAAATCTGGCGTAATACCAACCACACCATGAATTTCTGGCACTGGCTGACCCAAGAAAGAAACTTCCTGTCGCAACAATGTGATGGCCGTTTGGGCCGAAGTTGGAAAATCTGGCGACCAGTTAGCATCACGAAAATACCATTTTGAGACACCCATGTACTTACCGATCGGCGCCGGTGCTGCCACTTGATAAAGTGGATTTTCGACGTATTTATCAATAGCATACGTATCGCTAACTAACATATTCTTCATCTCACCATCACGCATCAACAACAAGCCAAAGACGCCAAGAAAACCACCGCCCGGTCGCAATTCAGAATTATTCTCAAATAAAATTAACCACTGACGATCCTCATCAACTCCAGCCAACTCTTGAACCGTGGCGGAAATTGGGACCAAGACATCAACGCCAGAAATTAGATCTGGTAACAATTCACGAAAAGGTGCAATCGCATCGGTAATTTGAGGAGCGACATCGAGCTGATCTAGCTTCTCTAAATCGGCTTGAGCTAAACGTAAATTAACTTGTGCTTCCTTTAGTTGTGGGAACGAATTATGCAGTGTGCGCAATAAATCAGCCTTCGTGGCCGGTGTTAAATCAGCGAATGATTCTACACGTTCGCCAGTCTTTTTGATATCAAGTAAACCCTGAGCTTCAGTTACAACTGCATAGACATCTTCTGCGATATCAATGGCTTGCGACAAGGCCGAAATCGAATCAAGTCCAGCGGAGACGACTGCACCAACCGCTTGCACTTGATCGCCAATATACGGAACTGGTTTTGTCCAAACCAATAATTTGAGACCCGATTGCGCCTGTTCCAAACCAGTAGTTGCCTGTGCTAACCCCGAACGCGCGCCAGCGAAATCAAAATTTACCGCTGCTGATTGCGCCGTCTCAATTCCACTTTTTGCCTCTGTCGCACCACCAATCACACGACTCGCTCCCAACGCCGTCAAAACTCCCAAGCCAATCAACACCAATAAAATTACCGCCAAAACAAATCGAGTACTACCCCGACGCCAAAATGAAGTTCGCTTACGACCAAACGGTACCGGCTCAGCAATCGGATCAAGATCCTCGGCAATGAAATTGAAGGTTGGTTCGGTGTTCATGGGATTATATATTGCGAATTGATTCTATTTTGCGAACGCATTCGCATTTGCAAATTCATTCGCATTTGAAACGTGGATTAGATTTTTTATAATACTTTCGATAATATTTGATGAAGCTCGCAATTTGGATCCAGGCGAACTTAGAAAATAGTTGAGCGAATAAACCGCCGTCGGCTGAAGCCCGACGGTGATAATGCACCATCACGCTACCGGGATGATAAACCACCCGATGTCCCGCCTGCCAAAAACGACGGCAGAGATCGTTATCTTCATAATACATAAAAAACTGCTCATCGAACATGCCAATTTCTTTCAAAATTTCGGCTCGACAAAATAATGCGGCACCGATCAATGAATCAACATCCATGGTTTCATCGTGTGCATCGTGCATCATCAAATAATCTTCGACAGCTTCACGGCCATGCGACCATTTGCCCAGAGGCGTGCGACGATAAGCTGGTAAAAGTAACGACGGTAATCGATAACACGAATGTTGCAAAGTGCCATCAGGATTTAATAATTGTGGACCGCAAACACCAACATCAGCAAAAGCATCCATGAAACGAACCAACTCTTCCAACGAACCTGGACGAACAATAATATCGGGATTGAAAATCAAAATATATCGGCCACGCGCTTTTTCCATACCTCGATTCATCGCCGAACCAAAACCAACGTTTTTATTAAGTGGCACATAAACTGCATCATGAAATTCAGTCGCTAAAGTCTCGCCCATGCCGGCTGCTGGATTATTATCAACAACGATCACCTCATAACTAACTTTCGGCGCACTACGACGCAAGCTACGCAAAGTCTGGCGCACCAATTGGCGCTCAAAGGTGTGGACGATGATAATCGAAACATCAAGCAACATAACGGCGCAAAACTGATTCCGGCAATTTTGATTGCTCCATAATTAACGCCCGCTTCTTGAACATTTTTGGCCAAAGTGACCAATTAGTTAACAATCTTTTGCGAGTTTCTTTTTCCATCAGGATTCCGTACATGACTCGACCACCCTCATGAAAAAGAATCCATGGCAAAGCTAGCAATAAACCAAGCAGTGATAAATTTTTGATGAGAACAAAGAGTTGATTACGAGTTGATAGGGCGGCGGTAAATGGTCGCTGACCACGACGATTCTTGATTCGCTCCCACCAAGTTTGCTTTTCAGCGCCGTACATTCCACGATAATGCCAAGCAATCGCCGTTGGCACAAATTCCGTCTTCCAGCCTGATCGAGCTAAACGCCAAGCTAAATCGCAATCTTCACGATAAGAAAAAAAATCACTGTCAAAAACTTCACCGTCTAACATCATGTCGCGCAAAGCGCTAACTCGCCACATCGCCATCGTACCCGTTGGTCCAAATAAATCCGTGGCCTGATCATACTGGCCTTCATCAAGCTCACCAGCACCACGATCAACCATTCGCCAACCCCGCTTCACTTTCATGCCAGTAGTATCTAGGATGTCTGACTGGGTGGTTTCTTCTAAAGCTTCATCACCGAGATGTTCACCGAACGCCCTATAAAGCTTTGGCTGTACAGCACCAAGTTCTGGATTTGCCTGAAGTGCCTTCACTAATTCTAGAACGACCGTATCTTTCAAAATCATGTCCGCATTCATCACCAGCACAAATGCCTCATCGTCCGATGGTAGATGCTCCAAAGTAAATTGTATGAGTTGATTGTGCCCAGGAGCAAAACCAAGATTACGAACATTACGACCAACAATGACGTGTGGATGATGTTCTTTAATGTATGGCAAGGTGCCATCGTTGCTACCGTTGTCTAATACCCGAACCGTAAAATTGGGATAAGTTTGAGCTTGGAGTGAGGCGAAAAGATCAGCCAAATAACGGCGATCGTTCCAAACTAGAATATGAGCGTAAACATGGGGAGACATGCAGATAGAGTATAAAAAAAAAGGCCCCCAGTCAATCGTTGACCGGAGGCGATGGTTGCCGTTGGGGCGCGATTCATCGCGTCCTGTGACTATCGACGGTGACCGCTCGAGGCTGGCCGGTGATGACCTGACGACGCGTGACCACCAGAGCGACGGTAGCCACGGTTGCTCGAGTGGTGGCGAGGTGGCGGTGACGTCGAGGAGTAGTGATGCCGGGACTGGCCGGCGTAGTAACTGCCGCCGTACCATCCGGGGTTGCCGTACATCCGGCCACCGGAGCAGATCGCGCCGGAGTAGGGCTGGCCCGGGCAGGTCCCGATGTAGATCATGCCGAACGGGATCGGCACGGCCACCTGGACCGAGACGTGCGCGCCGCCCTGGTGGCGTCGGTAGTCGTCGCAGGCCTGGGCGGTGTTGGGGGTGAAGAAACAGAGGGCGAGGATGAGTGCAAAGAAGCTCTTCATGACCAACTCCTGGGTGTGGGTCTGCCTCCTATATACTCCAAAACTGGTCTTTTGTCCAGGGTTGCCGGTGCTAAGCACCGGCAATTTGGCCAACCCCACGAGTTGGCCAAATTGGCTAAGGTTAGCGCGCCTTTTTAGTCACATTAAAACCCAAATATTTGCCCAACATAAATCGAGTTTGAGCATCGATAGCCGGAAAAGCACCAAAAACGATGAAAGTTACGGGGAGCAGAGCCCACTGCAAGACCATAACTAGCCAGTTCCATTTGGCTAGATGTTCTGGTCGCTTTGGTAAAAGCAGGAAGCTAAGAGAGGCGGTGACGAAAACACCTAGATTAGCAATGCGCATCATCCATTCCAAAGTAAATGGCGAGTTTGAAATCAACGCCGTTGGTGAATCGCCAGAAACGT